>JAKACF010000080.1 GCA_021821585.1 Actinomycetes bacterium | reverse complement strand
CAGCGACGGGCGGGTGGGCTACCTCCACGTGCCCGACATGATGGCCAACGGCTGGGCCGAGCTCCACCGGGACCTCCGGGTGGAGGTGGCCCGCGACGGGCTCGTCGTCGACGTCCGCGACAACGGGGGCGGCCACCTCTCCCAGCTGGTCCTCGAGAAGCTGGCCCGTACGGTCACCGGGTGGGCGCTCCCCCGCCACCTGGCGCCCCACACCTATCCAGAGGAGAGCCCCCGCGGCCCGATGGTTCTGGTCGTCAACGAGCAGGCCGGCTCGGACGGCGACATCGTCACGATCGGCTTCAAGCAGCGCCGGCTCGGCCCTGTCGTCGGGATGCGGACCTGGGGCGGGGTCATCGGGATCGACGGCCGCTACCAGCTCGTGGACGGGACCACCGTCACCCAGCCTCGCTACCCCTACTGGTTCTACGGGCCGGGATGGGGCGTCGAGAACCACGGCGTCGACCCCGACGTCGAGGTCCCGCTCTCGCCCGAGGACTGGGGAGCCGGGCGAGACCCGCAGCTCGAGCGGGCGGTGGAGCTCGTCCTCGAGGCGCTCGAGTCCCATCCCGCGGCCCGTCCGCCGGAGCTCTCGTCGAGGCCGTCCCGCACCCCCCCACCGCTCCCGCCGCGGCCCTGAGCGGCCGGAGCGGCGGGGGGGGTGCGACCCGAGCGCGGCTAGGCCGGGGTCCCCGGACCCGTGAGGTGGCCTTCGAGGAACCGGAGGGCCCGGGGGTAGGCCTCGAGGCGGTTCTTCAGCTTGGCCAGACCGTGCCCCTCGTCGGGATAGACGAGCAGCTCGCAGTCGACGCCCCGGCGCTCGAGGGAGGCGACGAGCTGGCGGGCCTCGCTGACCGGGACGCGGGGGTCGTTCTCGCCGTGGATGACGAACAGCGGCGCCACGATGTCCTCCACCCGCCGCAGCGGCGAGGCCTGCTCGAGGAAGTCCCGGTCCTCGGACAGCGAGCCGTACTCCCGCTCGCGATGGGCGCGGCGGTAGTCCGAGGTGTTCTCGAGGAACGTGACGAGGTTCGAGATTCCGACGACGTCGACGCCGGCCGCCCACAGCCCGGGCTGGAAGGCGACCCCGGCGAGCACCATGTAGCCGCCGTAGGAGCCGCCGTACAGGGCTGCCCGGCCGGGATCGAGGCCGGCTCCCTCGAGCCAGCCGTGGATGGCCGCCAGGTCGCCGACCGAGTCGAGGCGCCTGCGGGTGTCGTCGAGGCCGGCATAGCGCTTTCCGTACCCGGTCGAGCCCCTGACGTTCGGGACGACGACGGCGAGGCCCGCCGCGAGAAAGCCCTGGACGAGCGGGTTGAACGACAGGACGGACTGGCTCTCGGGGCCGCCGTGGATGACGAGGACGACAGGCGGCGGCCCGTCGTGACCGGCCGGGCGGTAGCAGAACAGCGGGACTGCCTCGCCGTCGAAGCTCGTCACCGACTCCGTGCTCGGCTCGACGAGCCCGTCGGACTCGGCGTCCGGCCCCGGGCTCGTCGTCAGCCGGCGGGCGGCGCCCGATGAGCGGTCGTAGCGCCAGACGTCACCGGGGACGAGGGGTGAGGAGAAGGTCCAGGTGACGTGCGAGCCGTCGGGGGCGACGAGGGGCGCCGGGGTGACGAGCGAGAAGGAGATGACGCCCCGGCCGGGGAGCGGCACCTCCTCGGGGTGGGCGAGGGCGACCTCGCTGCCGTCGACCACCACCGAGTAGAGCTCCGCCCGGCAGGCGCCCTCCTCGTTGGCCACGACGAGCAGGGTCGAGCCGTCCCTGCTCCCGATGCAGTCGAGCTCGTAGTCCCCCTCGAGCAGGGTGCGCTGCTCGCCCGTCTCGAGGTCGCACGCCACGAGAGCGGCGAGGTCCCGCCCGACGTCGGAGCTCGCCACGAAACGGTGCTCGCCGACGAAGGCGGGCCCGCCCACCCGGGCGGCCTCCTCAGGGTGGCTGAGCGGCCGGAGCAGCTCGCCGCCGGGGAGGTCGAGCAGGCAGAGGTCGGCATCGAGCGGGCGTGCGCCGGGGAGGAGGAAGGAGAGATAGCGCCCCGAGGGGGAGTAGCCGGTCGCCTCCTGCGGCCAGCCACCCCCGTCGTAGACGAGGGTCGTCTCGCCGTCTTGAAGCGAGAGGAGGTAGACGTCGAAGTCCACCCCGTTGCGGCGGTTCGAGCAGAAGGCGATCTGGTGCCCGTCAGGGTGGACGCCGAGGAGGTGGTGCACATAGCCGCGCTCGGAGGTGAGGGGCACCATGGCACCGGGGTCGGCCACCGGGCAGCGGTCGAGATCCAAGAGGTAGAGCTGGTAGCGCTCGTCGCCGCCCGCGTCCATCTGCACGACCACCTGGCGGGAGCCGGGCACGTAGCGGCCGGTGACAGGCTCGGAGAAGTCGGTGAGCGGCGCCAGGGCGTCATCGTCGAGCTCGTAGAGCTGGAAGGTGCCCGTCAGGTCGGAGGCGACGAGCAGGCGGTCCGCCGCCTCGTCGAGGGCTCGTGCCGCCCGGCTCTCGAGGAGCTGTCGTAGGTCCATGGGCTCACCGTAGTGAGCCGGAGAGGGGCGGGACGCCCCGCCCGGGCTAGCCTCGCACCATGGGAGCCACGGGTGGGGACCGGGCCGGCCCCGGCGGTCTCGCCGTCCGCCGGCTCGAGCCGACCGAGTGGGAGACGCTTCGTGACCTCCGGCTCCGGGCCCTCGCCGACAGCCCGGCTGCCTTCGCCTCCAGCCTCGAGCGCGAGCTCGGCTTCGACGAGGCGACGTGGCGTTCCCGCATGGAGACGAGCGTCCAGCTCGTTGCGCTCGACGGCGGCGTCCCGGTCGGGCTGGTGAGCGTCTTCCGGCCACCCGGGCAAGAGCCGGACCTCGTCTCGATGTGGGTGGCGCCGGCCGCACGCCGGCGGGGAGCCGGGGCGCTCCTCGTGCGGGCCGCTGCGAGAGAGGCGGCCGCCCTCGGGGCGGGCGGCCTGCGGCTGTGCGTGGCCGATGACAACCTTGGCGCCGAGGCGCTCTATCGCCGCGAGGGCTTCCAGGCGACCGGGGCGCGCGGGGCGCTCCCAGGACGGCCGGAGCTCGGCGAGCACGAGATGCGCCTCGCGCTGCGGGCACCCGGCGAGGGCGATCGGATCTAGGCGACCTCGCTCGGGCGGCCGAAGAGGTAGCCCTGGGCTGCTCCGATGCCGAGGCTGGTGAGCATCTCGGCCTCCTCCTCGGTCTCGACCCCCTCGGCGAGGCTCATGGCGCCCGACCGCTCGGCGAGCGACTTCAAGGCGTAGGCGATCGCCTGCTTGGTGACGTCGTAGTCGATCCCGCGGACGACGTCGGTGTCGATCTTGATGATGTCGGCGTGCACGCCGAGGAGCTGGCGCAGGCTCACGAGACCGGACCCGGTGTCGTCGAGGGCGATCCGCACGCCCTTCTCGCGCAGCCGGCTCCAGGCCTCCTCGAGGTCGCCGGTGGCCGCCGCCACGGCGTCCTCGGCGATCTCGAGCACGATCCGGTCGGCTGCCACGCCCGACAGCGTCTCGTCGAGCTCGGGTGAGGCCACGGTCGCCGGCGAGACGTTGAGGGAGACGAAGACCGTCTCGGGCAGCCGGTTCAGCTGGCCGCAGGCCGAGCGGACCGCCACGAGCTCGAGCTCTGTCCGCAGCCCGAGCGCCGTCGCCGTGGTGAACCAGGCGGCCGGTGAGACCTCGTCGCGCGGCGAGTAGCGGGCGAAGCGGGCGAGCGCCTCGAAACCGAGGACCACCCGCGTCTCGAGCGACACGATCGGCTGCCAGGCCACCGGGATCTCCCCTGCACGCAGCACGCCCTCGAGCTGCTCGCGGGTCACGGCTCGCTGATCGATCAGGAGCCTCGCCTCGTCACCTACCGCATTCATCTCGTCCCCCGTTCCTGTCGCCGTCGGCGTCCGACGCGCATGGCGCGCGTCACCCCCGATCGCCGCCGGCGTTCACCAGTTGCGTTCTATATCGGCCGTCTTCGAGTACAGCTTTAGGAAACTGCCGACATCGCCCCTGTCGGATGGGGCCGTCTCAGGGAAGAATCCTGGTCACGCTGCCGTTCGGCCGGCCGACGAGGACCTCGCTCACGAGCTCGGCGGGGAACAGCCCGTGGTCGACGACCCCGGGGGTGGCGCTCAGCTCGGCGGCGAGCTCGGCGGGCGAGGCGATCGGGCCGAGGTAGTCGGCGATCAGCCCGCCGTCGGGGCTCGGCGGCCCCGGGCGCAGCCGCACCTCGCCGAGGGTGGCCAGGGTCGCCTCGAGCCCGAAGCCGAGGAGCTCGAGGGGCACCGGCGGCGCGAGCTCCTCGACGAGCTTTCCCTCCGAGACGATCACGACGAAGCGGTCGGCGGCGGCGGCCACGATCTTCTCCCGGGTGTGGGCACCCCCGCCGCCCTTGATGAGCCAGCAGTCCGTGTCGACCTGGTCGGCGCCGTCGATGGCGAGGTCGAGGCGGGCCATCGACTCGAACGGGCGGACCTCGAGGCCGAGGGCGAGCGCCGCCTGCTCGGTGGCGGGCGAGGTGGCGACGCAGACGATGTCGAGGCGACGGCGGGCGAGCGCCGGCAGGAGGAATGCCACCGTCGTCCCCGTCCCGAGGCCGACGGTCATCCCGTCGCCCGGCAGCAGGGCGGCGTGCTCGGCCGCCGCGCGCTTCTCGTCGTCCTCGGCCATCGCCCTATCGTGCCGCACGGAGCGGTGCCGGTGCCGACCTAACCTCCGGCCCATGAGCGAGGAGATCGTGAAGGTGCCGACGACGGGCATCGAGATCTGCCACGAGAGCTTCGGCTCCCCGGGCGACCCGCCGCTCCTGCTCGTCATGGGCCTCGGCACCCAGATGATCGCCTGGCCGGACGACTTCTGCCGCGACCTCGCCTCGCGGGGCTACCGGGTGATCCGCTTCGACAACCGCGACACGGGCAGGTCGACCCACCTCGACCACCTCCCCGCCCCGGACCCGGTGCGGGTGATGCTCAGGCGTGAGGAACCGCCCTATCGCATCGGGGAGATGGCCCTCGACGCCCTCGGGCTGCTCGACGCCCTCGGCATCCCGAGCGCCCATGTCGCCGGCGCCTCGATGGGGGGCTTCATCGCCCAGCAGATGGCCCTCTTCGCGCCCGAGCGGCTGCGCAGCCTCTCGCTCGTCATGACCTCCACCGGCTCGGTGCGGGTGGGCCGTCCCCGCCCCGGCCTGCTGCTGCGCCTCGGCCGGGACCGCCGTCCCGGCCTCGACCGCGACGGGGCCATCGAGTTCGTCCTCGAGGTCGGGCGCCAGATCGGCTCGCCCGCCTACCCCGCCGACCTCGACTACCTGAGGGAGCTCGCCGGGCGCTCCTACGACCGTGCCTACGACCCGGCCGGCTACCTCCGCCAGGTGGGGGCGATCATGTCGCAGCCGAACCGGACGAGGCAGCTGCGGTCCATCGCCCTCCCGACGGTCGTCATCCACGGCCTCGCCGACCCGCTCGTCGCGCCGAGCGGCGGGCGGGCGATCGCGGCGGCCGTCCCCGGGGCTCGCTTCGTCGGCCTCCCGGGCATGGGCCACGACCTCCCCCGTCCGCTGTGGGTGAGGATCGCGGACGAGATCTCCGAGACGGCGGCCGCCGGTGAGCGCCGCATGTCGCCGACGGGCCCGGGCCGAGCCCCGGGGGTCAGGTCCCGATGACCGTCTCGGGCAGCGCCGAGGCGAGGCTGTCGGGCAGCGGCGCCGCGTGCACGATCCGCAGCCGCCTCGTCGTCCGGGTGAGGGCCACGTAGAGAGCCCGCAGCCCGAGGGGATGCTCGGCGACGAGGCCGGAGGGCTCGACGAGGACGACCGAGTCGAACTCGAGCCCCCGGGCGGCGTCGGTCGACAGGACCGCCAGCGGGGCGTCGAGGAGGCGGCGGGCGTCGGCCGCGGTGAGCTCCCCGTGGCGGCCGGCGGACGGCGCCTCGAGGCCTGCTGCCAGGGTGTCGAGGAGACCGAGGGGCGCGATCACCGCCGTCTTGCCCTCGCCCGTGAGCGTCTCGAGCTCCCGGGCCGCCGTCACGGCCGCCCCGGCGAGCTCCTCGGCCGGGACCGCGAGCACCTCGGGCTGCTCGCCGCTCTCGCGCACCGAGACGGGAGGGGTGAGCCCGGGCGCGCTCTCGGCGAGGACGGCGGCCGCCAGCACCATGACCTCGGCCGGGGTCCGGTAGTTGACCGTCAGCTCCTCGACGCGGACCCCCGAGCGCGAGCGCACCTCGGAGAGCGCCTCCTCCCAGCTGGCCGGAGCCCGGCTCCCGCTCGCCTGCCCGAGGTCGCCGACGACCGTGAAGGAGCCCACCGGGCAGCGGCGGCTGAGGGCCCGCCACTGCATCGGGGTGACCCCCTGCGCCTCGTCCACCACGACGTGCCCGTAGCGCCGGGCGCCCTTGTCGACGAGGGGCCCGCCGTCGCGGCGGGAGAGGGCCCCCATGCGGCTGCGCAGGGTGGCGAAGGTCCCGGCGTCGACCGAGGCCCCCACCTGGTCCTCCCGCCAGCGCCGTCCGCAGCGCTCGCAGTGCCACGGGCGGGCTCCCCCCGCCAGCTCGAGCTGGGCGCCGCAGGCGGGGCAGTCCGGCATCGCCTCGTCGAGCATCCGGTCGAGCATGAAGGCCTCCGCCTCGTCGCCCTCTCCCCGCGGGCGTCGGCGGCCGGGGCGCCTCGCAGGGCCGAGCAGCTGGGCCGCCTCGTCGAGGAGGGCCATGTCCGCCTCGGTCCAGGCGATCTCGGCGAGGGAGGAGGAGCGCCGGCGCTCGAGGAGGGCCAGCTCGCTCGGGGTGAACAGGTGCCGCCCTGCCGCCTTGATGAGGGCAGGCGCCCCGAAGAGGTCGTGCAGGAGCTCCTCAGGGGTGAGCAGCGGCCACATCCGCTCGAGGGCGGACCGGGCCTCGGGGCTCCGGCGCAGCTCGGAGGCCATTGCGGCTGCCACGCGGTCGTGCTCCTCGCGCTCGACCGGCTGACGGGCCCCTGCCCGGGCGGCCCGGTCCTCGGCCTGGCGCCAGGCACGGACGACGGCACGGGCGAGCAGCCGCTCGACGAGCCCCCGGCGCCCGTTGTGGGTGCCGGCCCGCTGGCGGGCGGTCTCCACGATGCGGCGCAGCTCGCTCGGGCGCAGCGTCAGGCTGTGGCGGCCGTAGGAGACCGACAGCGGGTGGCGGAGCGGGCGCTCACGCGTGGCGACGGCGTTGGCGAGGAAGGCGGCCATGCGCGAGTCGCCCTTCAGGGCGGCGGTGGCGGCCGGTTCCTCCCCCCGGGTCCGGGCCGCTCCGGCGTAGAGCTCGTCGGGCGTGGCGAGGACGACGGTGTGCTCGCCGAGCGAGGGAAGGACGAGCTCGATGTAGCGGAGGAAGACCGAGTTGGGACCGACGAGCAGCACCCCGTCGCGCTCGAGCCGCTGGCGGTGGGTGAACAGCAGATAGGCGGCCCGGTGCAGCGCGACGGCCGTCTTGCCGGTGCCCGGGCCGCCCTGGACGACGAGGAGGCCGGCGAGCTCGGAGCGGATGACGGCGTCCTGCTCGGTCTGGATCGTCGAGACGATGTCCTGCATCCGCCCGGTCCTGGCACGCTCGAGGCCGGCGAGGAGCGCCCCCTCGCCGACGAGGACGAGGCCCTCGGCGCCCGCCCGGTCGAGCAGCTCGTCGTCGATGCCGACGACGGTCCGGCCCCGGAACAGGAAGTGCCGGCGGCGGGCCACCCCGAGCGGCTCGGCCGGCGTCGCCCGGTAGAAGGGCTCGGCGACCGGCGTCCGCCAGTCGACGACGAGCTGGTCGCCGTTCTCGTCGGAGACGCCGATCCGGCCGATGTAGGCCCGCAGGCCGTCGGTGTAGTCGAGGCGGCCGAAGCACACCGAGGCGTCCCCGATGTTGAGCTGGGCGAGGCGCCTGCCCGACAGCTCGACGCGGATGTCCCGCTCGACGCGGGCGGCCGGCGTGCCACCGGCGCCCTCGCCCACGACCTCGGCCGACAGCGCCCGGGCAGCCTCCCGCATGGCGTCGAGACGCTCGTGGGCCCGGTCGAGGTAGTGCTGCTCGGATTCGATCTCTCCGTGGATCACTTGGCTCGCCCGACTGCCGACGCCGTACTCATCGCCCCCTTTCCCACCGGCCGGCAGGCCGCACCTGCCGAGAGATGGTCGACCAGCCTACCGAAGCCGGGTCAACACAGACGCGACTCAGCCCGGGTCGGCCTCGTGCCCGGCCGGGCGCAGGCCGAAGTAGGCGCCGCTCGGCGGCAGCTCGCCGCGCACCACCTGGTGGATGGCACGGCAGATGGGCAGGTCGAGGCCGTGCCGCTCGGCGAGGTCGAGCACCACCTCGGCGGTCCGCACGCCTTCGGCCACCATGTTCATGTCGGCCAGGATCTGCCCGAGAGGCTCCCCCCGCCCGAGGCGCTCGCCCACCATCCGGTTGCGCGAGTAGGGGCTCATGCAGGTGACGATGAGGTCGCCCATGCCCGCCAGCCCGGCGAAGGTGGCCTGCTCGGCGCCCATCGCCACCCCGAGGCGGGTGAGCTCGGCCAGCCCGCGGGCCATCACGGCCGCCCGGGTGTTGTCGCCCACCTCGAGGCCCTGGCCGATGCCCGCGGCGATCGCCACGACGTTCTTCAGCGCCCCCCCGATCTCGCAGCCGACGACGTCGTCGTTGACGTAGACGCGGAACAGCCCCCGCATGAGCAGCTTCTGCAGCTCGGTGGCGACCGCCAGGTCCTCGGTGGCGACGACGGCGGCGGCCGCCTTCCCGGCCATGATCTCCCTCGCGATGTTCGGGCCGGTGAGGGCCGCCGCCGGGTGGCCGGGGAACACCTCCCGGATCACCTGGGTCATCCGCAGGTAGCTCTCCTGCTCGAGGCCCTTCGCGAGGCTGACGATCGGTATCCAGGGCCGGATCGCCGCCTTGGCCGAGACGAGGACCTCCCGGAAGTGCTCGGTCGGCACCGCCACGAGGACGACGTCGGCCGTCCCGGCCGCCTCGGACAGGTCGGCGGTCGCCGACAGGGCCGAAGGGAGGCGGAAGCCGGGGAGGTAGGCCCGGTTGGTGCGCTCCTCCCGGATCTCCGTCGCCACGTCCCCGCTGCGCGCCCAGAGCAGCGTCGGGTGTCGGGGAGCGATGAGGGCGGACAGGGTCGTCCCCCACGAGCCGGCTCCGAGCACGGTCACCCTCATCGCCGTCCCCCCTTCCCGGGATCGAAGCGGACGAGGCTCCGGTCGCAGTCGGCCAGCCGCCTCGCCCCGGCGAGCGCCATGGACTCGGCGAGCTCGAGGCGGAGCCCCTCCAGCAGCTCGACGACCCCCTCCTCCCCGCCGGCCGCCAGCGCCCAGATGGCCGGGCGCCCCACCATGACGGCGTCCGCCCCGAGGCAGATCGCCTTCAGCACCGAGCGCCCGTCGCGCACTCCCCCGTCGACGAGGACGGGACCCCTCCGGTCCACGGCGGCCGACACCTCCTCGAGCACATGGGCCGGGGCGAGGGCACCGTCGAGCTGGCGGCCGCCGTGGTTCGAGACGACGACGCCGGCCGCCCCGGCCGAGAGGCACCGCTCGGCGTCGTCGGCCCGCAGCACCCCCTTCACGAGCACCGGCAGCCCGGAGCGCTCGGCCAGCCAGCCGATGGCCTCCTCGGTGGTCCCCGGGTCCTCCGCCGTCAGGTCCCGGGCCCCGGGGGTGGCCGACTCGGCGAGCTCGAGGCCGAGGTTGACGAGGTAGTCCTCGTCCGACAGCGGGATCGGCCCGGCCGAGCGCGGCTTCGGGCCGACGATCGGGGTGTCCCCGGTGAGCACGAGCGCCCGTGCGCCGGCCGACACCGCCCGGTCGACGAGCGCCCCGGTGAGGCCGCGGTCGTTCAGCACGTAGACCTGGAACCACCACTCCGGCAGCCGAGCGGCCACCTCCTCGATGCGCCGCGTCGCCCTCGTCGCCATGACGTAGAGGGCTCCCGCCTGTGCCGCCCCGGCGGCCGAGGCGAGCTCGCCCTCCTCGTGGGCGAGGGCGTGGAAGGCCACCGGGGCGACGGCCACCGGGCTGTGGAGCCGCCGCCCGAACAGCTCGAGGGTGGTGTCCACCACCGAGACGTCGGTGAGGACGCGGGGGGCGAAGCACCAGTCGTCCCAGGCCTCGACGGCGGCGGCGAGGGAGCGCTCGGAGCCCGACCCGGCCGCGAAGAAGTCCGTCGCCGCCGGGTCGAGGCGGGCGCGGGCGGACCGCTCCCAGTCGGCGAGGCGCCGGCGCACGCTCAGGCCTCCCCGGGCGCCCAGGCGGGCGGCCGCTTCTCGCGGAAGGCGGCCATGCCCTCGCGGGCCTCCTCGGAGGAGAAGAGCTCTGCCGACAGCCGGGAGGTCCACTCGAAGGCCTCGTCCCGGCCGAGGGACGGGACGGTCGCCACGAGCGCCTTGGCGGCTGCCAGGGCGCCCGGCGCCCCCCGCAGCAGCTGGTCGACGACCCGGCCGACGGCCTCGTCGAGCCCGTCCCGCTCCACCGCGGCGGTCACGAGGCCGACCTCGCAGGCGCGCGCCGCGCTCACCCGCTCGCCCGAGAGGAACAGCTCGAGGGCGTCGCCACGGCGCATCTTCGGAAGGCAGACGACCGAGATGATGGCCGGCACCACCCCGACGCGCACCTCGGTGAAGCCGAAGCGGGCGTCCGCCGCGGCGACCGAGAGGTCGCAGGCGGCCGCCAGCCCCACGCCGCCGCCCATGCAGTGGCCGGCGATGCGCCCGACGACCGGCTTGTCGTGGTCGAGGATGGCCCGGAGCAGGTCCGCCAGTCCGACGCGGCCGATGCCGCCCCGCTTCAGGTCGGCGCCCGCCGAGAAGGTCGTCCCCTCGTTGGTGAGGACGACGACGCGGCAGCCCTCGTCGGCGGCCGCCCGCTCGAGGTGGCCGGCGAGCGAGTCGACGAGCTCGGCCGACAGGGCGTTGCGCTCCTCGGGCCGCCGGAGCGTGATCGTGGCGACGCCGCCCTCGAGCTCGTAGGTGGTGGGCTCGTTAATCA
>JAKACF010000079.1 GCA_021821585.1 Actinomycetes bacterium | reverse complement strand
CTGCCGGGTGCTCTCGGCCGAGGGCTACCGGGTGATCCTCGCCAACTCGAACCCGGCGACGATCATGACCGACCCGAACCTCACCGACCGCACCTACGTCGAGCCGCTCGACGCCGAGGTGCTGGCCGCAATCCTCGAGCGGGAGCGCCCGTCCGCCCTGCTGCCGACGATGGGCGGCCAGACGGCGCTCAACCTGGCGGCCGAGCTGTCGGCCTCCGGCATCCTCGACGAGCTCGGGGTCGAGCTGATCGGGGCCAAGGCCGAGGCCATCCACACCGCCGAGAACCGGGACCTGTTCAAGAAGGCCATGACCGAGATCGGCCTCGGGGTGCCCTCCTCGGGCTTCGCCCACACCCTCGAGCAGGCCGTCGAGATCGCCCGGGAGATCGGCTACCCGATCATGGTCCGGCCCTCGTTCATCCTCGGCGGGGCGGGCACCGGCATCGCGAAGGACGAGACCGCCTTCCTCCGCCTGGCGCGCGAGGGGCTGGCGGCCTCGCCCGTCTCGGAGATCCTCGTCGAGCGCTCCATCGCCGGCTGGAAGGAGTTCGAGCTCGAGGTGATGCGCGACCGGGCGGACAACTGCGTCGTCGTCTGCTCGATCGAGAACTTCGACCCGATGGGCGTCCACACGGGTGACTCGGTGACCGTCGCCCCCGCCCAGACCCTGTCGGACGTCGAGTACCAGGAGATGCGCGACGCCGCCTTCAAGTGCATCCGCCGCGTCGGCGTGGAGACGGGCGGCTCGAACATCCAGTTCGCCGTCGACCCGCGCTCGGGCGAGATGCTCGTCATCGAGATGAACCCCCGGGTCTCTCGCTCCTCGGCGCTCGCCTCGAAGGCGACCGGCTTCCCGATCGCGAAGATCGCCGCCCGCCTGGCGGTCGGCTACACCCTCGACGAGGTGGCGAACGACATCACGAAGGCCACCCCGGCCAGCTTCGAGCCGACCATCGACTACGTCGTGACGAAGATCCCCCGCTGGGCCTTCGAGAAGCTGCCCGGCACCCCCGACTCGCTCGGCACGAGGATGCAGTCAGTGGGCGAGGCGATGGCGATCGGCCGCACCTTTCCCGAGTCGCTGCAAAAGGCGCTGCGGGGCATCGAGCGGGGGCGGGACGGCCTCAACGCCGACCCGGCCGAGCACCTCTACGACTCGGTCCCGACCGACGATCTCGTCGAGCGGGCGACGGTCCCGACGCCCGAGCGCCTCTTCCAGCTCGAGTCGGCCCTCCGGCGCGAGAAGACCGTCGAGGAGCTGGCGACGGCGACCGGGATCGACCCGTGGTTCCTCGACCAGCTGCAGCTCATCGTGGACGAGCGGCGCCGCCTCGAGGCCCTGGCGGCGGGCGGGGCGCCCGTCGGCTCGGCCCTCGACCGGCGCGACTTCCGCCGCGCCAAGCGCCTCGGCTTCGCCGACGCCCAGATCGCCTACCTCTTCCGCACCGACGAGGAGACCGTGAGGGCCGCCCGCCTCGAGGCCGGCGTCGAGCCGACCTTCAAGACGGTGGACACCTGCGGGGCCGAGTTCGCGGCGGAGACGCCGTACCACTACGCCACCTACGAGGACGAGAGCGAGATCCGCCCGGCCACCCGGCCCCGGGTGATCATCCTCGGCTCGGGGCCGAACCGGATCGGCCAGGGCATCGAGTTCGACTACTGCTGCGTGCACGCCTCGATGGCCCTGCGCGAGGCGGGATACGAGACGGTCATGGTCAACTGCAACCCCGAGACCGTCTCGACCGACTACGACACCTCCGACCGCCTGTACTTCGAGCCGGTCTCCGAGGAGGCCGTCCTCGACGTCGTCTCGGCCGAGCGGGAGGCGGGCGGGGGCGGGGTGCTCGGCGTCATCGTCTCGCTCGGCGGCCAGACGCCGCTCAAGCTCGCCGACCGGCTCCCCGCCGAGCTCATCCTCGGGACGCCGCCCGGGGCGATCGACACGGCCGAGGACCGCGAGCGCTGGGCCGCTCTCTGCGGGCGCCTCGAGATCCCCCAGCCGGCGGGCGGGACGGCCCGCACCCTCGAGGAGGCCCGGGCGATCACCGACCGGATCGGCTTCCCGGCCCTCGTCCGCCCGAGCTACGTGCTCGGGGGCCGGGCGATGGAGATCGTCTACGACGAGGACGGCCTCGAGGCCGCCTTCCGCTCCCTCTCGCTCGGCTCGGAGGGGGCGCTCGCGAGCGAGCGGCCGATCCTCATCGACCGCTTCCTCGAGGACGCGATCGAGGTCGACGTCGACGCCGTGCGCGACCGGGCGGGCGAGGTGCTCATCGGGGCGGTGATGGAGCACGTCGAGGAGGCGGGCGTCCACTCGGGCGACTCCGCCTGCGTCATCCCGCCCCCGACGCTGTCGGCCGGCACCATCGAGGTGATCGAGGGCCACACCCGCGACATCGCCGAGGCGCTCGAGGTGCAGGGCCCGATCAACGTCCAGTACGCCGTGAAGCAGGGGCAGGTCTTCGTCATCGAGGCCAACCCGCGGGCGTCGCGCACGGTGCCCTTCGTCGCCAAGGCGACCGGGGTCCCGCTCGCCAAGGTGGCCGCCCGGGTGCTCGTCGGCGCCACCCTGGCCGAGCTGCGCGACGAGGGGGTCCTCCCGCCGGCCGGCGCCCGGCCCGTGCCCGGGCACGTGGCGGTGAAGGAGGCGGTCCTTCCATTCGACCGCTTCCCCGACGTCGACTCGGTGCTCGGCCCGGAGATGCGCTCCACCGGCGAGGTGATGGGCATCGACCGCACCTTCGGGCTCGCCTTCGCGAAGAGCCAGATCGCGGCCGGCAACCGACTGCCGGCCGACGGGGCGGTCTTCATGTCGCTCGCCGACCGGGACAAGGAGTCCGGGGTCGGGGCGGCGAGGGCCTTCTCCGCGCTCGGCTTCTCGATCGTGGCGACCGAGGGCACCGCGAGGTTCCTCGAGGCGCACGGCATCTCGGTCGAGACCGTGGTCGCGAAGGTGGGCGAACCCTCCCCGGCCGGACAGGTGGACGCCGTCGAGCTCATCTCGAGCGGCAAGGTGCGCCTCGTCGTCAACACGCCCCGTGGGCGGGGGCCGCGCGCCGACGGCGCCTACATCCGCCAGGCCGCCTCGGCCAACCGGGTGCCGTGCCTCACCACCGTGGCCGCCGCCCGGGCGGCCGCAGCCGGCGTGGCGGACTGGGGGCGGCTCACCTTGGAGGTCCGCTCGCTGCAGGAGTTCCACGAGGACCGGTGAGCGCCCGCCGCCGTCCCGCCCGCCGCCCCGTGCCGCTTGAAGGGGGCGGAGTCGACCTGTCGACCAGGCTCGGCTCGCTCGAGCTCGCCAATCCCGTCATGACGGCGGCAGGCACGGCCGGCCACGGGGCGGAGCTCGCCGCCTACCTCGACCTCTCGCGCCTCGGGGCGGTGGTCGTGAAGTCGCTCGCCGCCTTCGCCTGGCCGGGCAACCCGAGCCCCCGCGTCTGCCCGGTGCCCGGGGGGATGCTCAACTCCGTCGGGCTGCAGGGACCCGGGGTCGAGTCCTGGGCGCGCGACGAGCTGCCGGCGCTGCGGGCCGCCGGAGCCCGGGTGGTGGTGAGCATCTGGGGCCGCACGACCGAGGAGTTCGCCGAGGCCGCCCGCCTCGTGGCCGGGGCGGGCCCCGGCATCGCGGCGCTCGAGGTGAACGTCAGCTGCCCGAACCTGGAGGACCGCTCGAGGATGTTCGCCCACTCGCCGCCGGCCACCGCCGAGGCGGTCGAGGCGAGCCGGGTCTCGGGGCTGCCGGTGATCGCCAAGCTCTCCCCCAACACGCCCGAGCTGCTCGAGGTCGCCGCGGCGGCCCTCGGGGCGGGGGCGGAGTCCCTCACGCTCGTGAACACCCTGCTCGGGCTCTTCATCGACCTCGACCGACGGGCACCGGCCCTCGGCGCGGGCGGCGGCGGCCTCTCGGGCCCGGCCGTGCACACCGTCGCCCTGCGGGCGGTCTACGAGTGCCGGGCCGCCTTCCCCGACGCCGGCATCGCAGGCGTCGGAGGGGTCGCCGACGGCGCCGGGGCGGCCCGGATGCTCATGGCCGGCGCCGACGCGGTCCAGGTGGGGACTGCCACCCTCGCCGACCCGCGGGCGCCCGCTGTCGTCCTGTCCGATCTCGCCGCCGTCCTCGCCGATCTCGGGGTCGCCTCGGTGCGCGAGGTCGTCGGTGCCGCACAACGACCAGCAAAGGAGAGGTGATGGAGACCGAACACGAGGTCCAGGGGGCGACGGGCACGAGAGAGGACCAGGCCCGCTCCCATCTCGCCCTCGCCCTCGACGTGGGCTCGGCCGAGGAGGCCCTCGCCCTCGCCCGACGGCTCCGCCCCCACTTCTCGGTGGTGAAGGTGGGTCTCGAGCTCTTCGTCGCCGGGGGCCCCGACGTCGTCCGGGCGCTCGCGGGCGAGGGGTTCGACGTCTTCTTGGACCTGAAGCTCCACGACATCCCGAACACCGTCGGGCGGGCGGCGACGCGCGCCGGGGCCCTCGGGGTGCGCTACCTCACCGTCCACCTCGCCGGTGGCGCGCAGATGGTGCGCGCGGCGGTCGAGGGCTTCGGGTCGACCTCGACGGACTCCTCGGGCTCCGGCATCCTCGGTGTCACGGTCCTCACGAGCGAGCCGGACCCGGGAGACGAGGTGCTCGCCGCCCGGGCCGCCCTCGCCGCGTCGACGGGCTGCGTCGGGGCGGTCTGCGCGGCGGCGGACCTCCCCGTCGTCCGGCCGGTTGCAACAGGGCTCGTCCTCGTCGTCCCGGGCATCCGGATGGAGGGATCCGACCCCGGCGACCAGGCGAGGGTCGCCACACCAGGATCGGCCCTGGACAACGGGGCCGACCTCCTCGTAATAGGACGGACTGTCACGGCGGCGGCCGATCCGGCGGCTGCAGCGGCCCAGGTCAGCGCCTCGTTGCTCAGAGGATCCTGGCAGCAAGATTGACGCAGGGTGTATGAAGTATTACGGGTTTGCTACGGTGACCCAACGGCGCCATGCCCGGCGACATCGAGGGTGGGCTCCGATCCGCAGTACCACCGTCGTCCACTCAGGAGGTCAGGGAGCGACAATGCCACGAACGGGAAGGCTCAAGAGAGCCTTGAGCATCGGAGCGGTCGGAGCCACAGCAGCCGTCGTGCTGGCGGCCTGCGGCGGCGGCGGCTCGACCACGAACACGGGAGCGACCGCGACCACGCGGCCGGCTCACATCCAAAAGGGTGGCACGGCCTACTGGGCCGAGGCGCCGAACGCCACGCCGAACTGGATCTTCCCCTTCGCCAGCCTGACGTACTTCAGCGTGGCGAACCTGACCCAGTTCCAGGAGCTCATGTACCGGCCGCTCTACTTCTTCGGCCAGATCAACTCCACCGACCCGACCGTCAACTACCCGCTGTCGCCGGCCGACCAGCCGACGTGGAGCAACGGGAACAAGACCCTCACCATCAAGATGAAGGGTTGGAAGTGGTCGAACGGTGAGACCGTCGACGCCCAGGACGTCATGTTCTGGATGAACATGATCAAGGCCGAGAAGGCGAACTGGGCCGGCTACGTCCCCGGCGACTTCCCGGACAACGTGACGAGCTACTCGGCCAACGCCAGTGCCGACACCATCACGATGAACCTTGACAAGGCGTACAGCACGAACTGGTTCCAGTACAACGAGCTGTCGCAGATCACGCCGATGCCACTCGCCTGGGACATCACCCACGCGGGAGCGGCGGCGGGCTCGGGCGGCTGCTCGTCGATGAACCCGACCGCGACGACGCTGAAGGACTGCGCGAAGGTCTGGACCTTCCTCACCGACGACGGTGGCAAGGCGAAGAGCCCGACCATGGCGGCCGACCTCGCCACCTACGCCACCAACCCGGTGTGGCAGGTCGTCGACGGTCCGTGGCGCCTCTCGGCCTTCACGACGAACGGCCAGGCCACCTTCGTGCCGAACCCGAAGTACACCGGCCCCCAGAAGCCGTACCTGAGCAAGTTCGTCGAGGTGCCCTACACCTCGGACAGCTCCGAGTACAACGCCATGACCGCCGGTGGGAGCGGCGCCCCTGACGTCGGCTACATCCCGACCGAGGACGTCCCGACCAACACCGGCGCCCCCGGCACGGTCGGCGCCAACGCGGCCATCCTGAACGGCAAGTACAACCTCGTGCCCGTCTACGACTGGGGCATCAACTACTTCCCGATCAACTTCAACTCCAACGGGGACGGTGGCAACGCAGGGCCGATCTTCAAGCAGCTCTACTTCCGCCAGGTGCTGCAGATGCTGGTGAACCAGCCGCAGATCATCAAGTCGGTCGACAAGGGCTACGGCGTCCCGACCTACGGACCGGTGCCGGTCTTCCCGAAGAACAGCTTCACGTCCTCCCAGGAGAAGAACGACCTCTACCCCTACAACGTGTCGAAGGCGAAGCAGCTGCTCACCTCGCACGGCTGGACGGTGAAGCCGGGCGGCATCTCGGTCTGCAACACCGGGTCCAAGTGCGGTCCCGGCATCAAGAACGGGGCGCAGCTCAACTTCAACATGCTGTACTACTCGGGCGTGCTGGCCGTGAAGCAGACGGTTCTCGCCCAGGTTTCGGCCTGGAACGAGGTCGGCATCCACGTCAGCCTGCAGGGCACGACGTTCGACAACGTGCTCACGACGGCGATCCCGTGCTCGTACTCGAAGTCGTCCTGCTCGTGGGAGATGGGCAACTGGGGCGGTGGCTGGATCTTCGCTCCCGACTACATGCCGACCGGTGGCGAGATCTTCGCCACGGGCGCCGGCTCGAACTCGGGCAGCTACTCGGACCCGACCAACGACCGCTACATCAACCAGACGCACACCTCGAGCAACCTGCAGTACTTCTACGACTACCAGAACTACCTGCAGAAGGAGCTCCCGGTCGTCTGGCAGCCGAACCCGGCCTCGTCGCTCGCCGAGATCTCGACGAACCTCGGTGGCGTGACGCCGATCAACGCACTGCTCAACTTGACGCCGGAGTACTGGTACTTCAAGAAGAGCTGACCCTCAGGTCATTGGCGACGGCCCGGTCGTGCCCGCATGGCGGGTGCGGCCGGGCCGTGGCCGTGCTGGAACGCAGTTGCCCCGAGGCCACGGTTTCCGGAGGCCGACGGGCTAGACTTGTCCCGTCAACGAGTAACGGGCAGTACCGCCCCCCGAGTCGTCGACGTCGCAGCGAAGCCGCTGCGCCTCGCCCGAGCCAGGAGGTTCGGCCACGATCAGCTTCATTATCCGGCGCTTGCTGCAGGCGATCATCGTCGTCTTCGGCGTCACCCTCGTCGTCTTCCTCCTCTTCCAGTTCGTGCCGAACGGCCCGGTCGGCCTGGCGCGGACGGACCTCGGCTCGAGGGCCACGGCCTCGCAGATCCACAACTTCATCGTCGCCAACGGGCTCAACCTGCCCTGGTACTCCCAGTACTGGCACCTGCTCGACGGCTACCTGCACCTGAACTTCGGGTACTCCTACCACCGCAACCAGACGGTGCGGGCCCTCATCTTCGAGTACCTGCCCCGGTCGCTCATCCTGCTCAGCATGTCGACCGTCCTCGCCCTCGTCGTCGCCATCCCGCTCGGGATCTTCCAGACGGTGCGCCGCAACAAGCCGTCGGACTACGTCCTGTCGAGCCTGGCGTTCATCTTCTACGCCATGCCGTCGTTCGTCCTCGGCAACCTGCTGATCCTGTACCTGGCCGTCGACCACCAGATCTTCGCCCCGGCGGTCCCCCAGAGCGAGGGCCTCCTCCAGATGCTGACGGACTTCCACAACATGACGCTCCCGGTCGTCACCCTGGCCGCCATCACGGTGGCCGCCTTCAGCCGCTACATGCGCTCGTCGATGATGGACGCCTTCGCACAGGACTTCGTCCGCACCGCACGCGCCAAGGGCGCCGGTCGAACGAGGGTGCTCTTCCGCCACGCCCTTCGCAACGCCCTCATCCCCATCATCACCCTCCTCGGGCTCTCGCTCCCCACCATGGTGGGAGGGGCGGTCATCACCGAGACGGTCTTCAACTTCCCTGGCATGGGGCTCCTCACCACCCAGGCAGCGCTCAACTACGACGTCTACGTGGTGATCGGGACGACGATCGTGGCGACGGTGGCCACGGTCGTCGGGTCGTTGCTCGCCGACATCCTGTACGCCGTCGCCGACCCAAGGATCCGCTATGCGAGGTGAGGAGCAGCGGATCGAGGAGCAGCAACTCATGGACCGAGAGCTCGTAGAGGCGGGCGACGACCGCGGCGACCTGCAGGCCGACGCCGTCGTCGAGGCGGGCGGCGGGCTCCTCCAGCCCCGGCTGCCGAGCGGGGACGGGACACCACTCTTCCCCGACGGGGAGCCTCCTGCGACCCTCGGGCCGGAGGGGGGCGAGGCGACGAGCGCCGGCGGCATCGGAACCCTCATGCTGCGGGTGTTCCTCGAGAACAAGCTCGCCGTCGTCGGCGTGGCGCTCGTGGTCGTGATGCTGCTCTTCTGCTTCGTGGGGCCGTTCCTCTACCACACGAACCAGATCGCCATCAATCTGAACCTCATCACCCAGCCGCCGTCCTCCGCCCACCCGCTCGGGACCGACCCGAACGGCTTCGACGTCCTCGGCCGGCTCATGTACGCCGGCCAGACCTCCCTCGAGGTCGGCCTGGCGGCCGCCCTGATGGCGACCATCCTCGGAGTCTTCTGGGGCGCCATCGCCGGCTTCTTCGGCGGCGTGGCAGACGCCGTCATGATGCGATTCGTCGACATCATGCTCTCGATCCCGGCGCTGTTCCTCCTCATCGTGCTGGCCGTCCTGTTCCACCCGAACAAGATCAGCCTCATGTTCATCATCGCCGCCCTGGCGTGGCTCACCCCCGCCAGGCTGGTGCGCGGCGAGACCCTCACGCTCCGCACCCGTGAGTACGTCCAGGCCGTGAGGGTCATGGGCGGCAAGAGCCGGCGGATGGTGGCGCGCCACATCATCCCGAACGCCATCGGGACGATCGTCGTGAACGCCACCTTCCAGGTGGCGGACGCCATCTTGTTCCTCGCCGCCCTCGGCTACCTCGGCGTCGGCATCCAGTACCCCCAGGCGGACTGGGGATCGATGCTGAGCGACGGCTCCAACTACGTCGACGCCGGCTACTGGTGGCTCATCATCCCGGCCGGGCTGTGCATCGTCATCGTGGTCGTGGCCTTCAACTTCATCGGCGACGCCCTGCGCGACTCCCTCGAGGTGCGGCTCCAGCAGCGCTGAGCGGCCGGTTCCTTCCCTTCGTTGCGATGGCCCCCGCCGTGGCGGGGGCCATCGTCGTCTCCGGATCCGGGCGGGCCCGGGACCCCCTCCGGTGCGGGGAGACGTCCAGACCGTCTCGTCGCGGCCCGGGCGCGAAACGGCCCCCGCCGTGGCGGGGGCCGTCGCTCGCTCGACCGGGGCCTCAGACGAGGACGGTCTGGACCTCCGACTCCTGCATCGGCGTCTCGAGGGGGAAGTGGCAGGCCGCCAGGTGGCCGCTCGAGAAGAGCCGGAGCTGCGGCTCCTCCTCTGCGCAGATGTCCTGGACGTACGGGCAGCGGGTCCGGAAGCGGCAGCCCGACGGGGGGTCGATGGCCGAGGGCAGCTCGCCCCGGATCGTGTTCGCCAATTTGGCCCGGGCGAGGGACGGCTCGGCGACGGGGATGGCGTCGATGAGGGCCCTCGTGTAGGGGTGGGCCGGGTGCTCGTAGATCGCCTGGGAGGGACCGATCTCCATCAGCTTGCCGAGGTACATCACCCCGATGCGGTCGGCCAGGTACTTCACGACCGCCAGGTCGTGGGAGATCATGATGTAGCTCAGCTGGTGGCGCTCCTGCAGGCTCTTCATCATGTTGAGGACCTGGGCCTGGATGGAGACGTCGAGGGCCGAGACCGGCTCGTCGGCGACGATGAGCTTCGGGTTGAGCGCGAGCGCCCGGGCGAATCCGATGCGCTGGCGCTGGCCGCCGGAGAACTCGTGCGGGTAGAGCTCGACCGCCCGCTTGGACAGGCCGACCTCGGAGATGAGCTCGTTCACCCTCGCCACCTGCTCGCGACGCGAGCCGATGCCCTGGACGACGAGCGGCTCGCGCAGGATCGAGCCGACCCGCATGCGCGGGTCGAGCGAGGAGTACGGGTCCTGGAACATGAGCTGCATGTCCCGGCGCTGGCGCCGCAGCGCTTGGCCGCGGAGCTTGGTGACCTCGACGCCCTTGAAGCGGATGGCCCCGGCGTTGGCCGACTCGAGGCCGACGACGAGGCGCCCGATCGTGGTCTTGCCGCAGCCGGACTCCCCGACGAGGCCGAAGGTCTCGCCCTCTCGGACCGTGAAGGAGACGTCCGAGACCGCCTTCACGGACCCGATCTTGCGCTGGGTGATGGCGCCCGAGGTGACGGGGAACTCCTTCACCAGGTGGTCGATCTCGAGCAGCGCCGAGCGCTCGGCGAGCTCGCTCACCCGGCGCTCGGCCCGCTCGAGCATGGCGGCGCGCTCCTCGGGCGTCGCGATGAGGACCGGCGTCTCCTGGCCCTCGGCGGTGCCGACGGGGTGGAAGCAGGCGAACTCGTGGTCGGCGTTGACGGAGTCAGCCTCGAGCGGGGGCTCCTCGGACCGGCAGCGCTCCGTGGCGTTCGGGCAGCGCGGGTTGAACCGGCAGTTGTCGAGCTTCTCCGACAGGTCGGGCGGGATGCCCGGGATGTTGTAGAGCCGCTGGGTCGAGTCCTGGTCGAGCTTCGGGATCGACTGGAGCAGCGCCGAGGCGTACGGGTGGCGCATCCGGTGGAACAGCTCGTCGGTCGTCGCCCCTTCGACGATCTTGCCGGCGTACATCACCATCACGCGGTCGGTCCGCCCGGCGATGACGCCCATGTCGTGGGTGATGAGGATGACGGCGGTGTTGAGCCGCTCGCGCAGGTCGTCGATCAGGTTGAGGATCTGGGCCTGGATGGTGACGTCGAGGGCCGTCGTCGGCTCGTCGGCGATGAGCAGCTGCGGCTCGCACGACAGCGCCATGGCGATCATGACCCGCTGGCGCAGGCCCCCTGAGAGCTGGTGGGGGTAGTAGTCGAGCCGCTCGGCGGGGCGGGGC
>JAKACF010000078.1 GCA_021821585.1 Actinomycetes bacterium | reverse complement strand
AGGGCGCCGAGGGGGCCCCAGTCGTAGGTCGAGCGGATGCCGCCGTAGATCTCGGCCGAGGGGAAGACGAACCCCCTCCGCTTGCACAGGTTGACGACGGCGTCGAACAGCGCCGGGTTCGGGCTCGGGTCGGTCGCCTGCTCGGCGGGCTCGGCGTGGCTCGTCATAGGGGAAGGTTAGTGAGCCCCGGGCCGGGCGGCGAACCGGTCCTCAGTGGCGCTGCAGCACCGTCTGCCAGGCCCGTTCCATCCCGGCGGCGAGGCAGCCGTCGACGACGGCGTCGTCGCCGAGTGCGCTCACCCGAAGCTCCGGGGCGACGACGGCCACCGCCTCGAGGGCCTGGGCGACCCGCGAGGCGAAGCCGGGAGCCCGGCCGATCCCGCCGCCGAGGACGATGCGCTCGGGGTCGAGCACCGCCACGATGGCGGCGACGGCGCGGGCGACGAGGCGGGCCTCCTCCTCGACGACGGCCGTGGCCGTGGCGTCGCCTGCCTGGGCCGCCTGGAAGACGCGGCGCGCCGAGGCCGAGCCCCGGATGCCGCCGCGGCGCGCCGCCCGCACGACGGCGGCCGCCGAGGCCATCGCCTCGAGCTCGCCGTGGCGGCGCACCTCGCTCTCGGGGGCGCCCGGCGTCGTGCCGAGCGGGAGGAAGGCGATCTCGCCGGCCGCCCGGTGGGCGCCCCGGTGCAGGCGGCCGTCGATGACGAGCCCCATGCCGATGCCGGTCCCGACGTGGACGAAGCAGAAGGTCGAGACGTCGCGTCCGTGCCCGTGGTCCCGCTCGGCGAGGGCGGCGAGGTTGACGTCGTTCTCGAGGACGGTGCTGCGGCCGAAGACCTGGCGCAGCTCGTTCACCACGCCCGGCTTCTCCCACCCCGGCAGGTTCCGGGCCATCGTGAGGGCGCCCCGCTCGGGGTCGTAGACCCCGGGGGTCCCGACGACCACCTGGGTCAGCCGGCTCCGGCGGATGCCCGCCGTGGCCGCCATCTCGTCGGCGAGCGAGACCATCTCCTTCACCCGGGTCTGGCCGCTGGCGGCGTGCACCCGCCGGCTGGCGCGGGCCCGGACGGCACCCGAGAGGTCGCACAGGGCACCGCGCAGGAACTCCCGGCCGACGTCGAGGCCGAGCACGAAGCCGGCCTCCGGCCGGATCTCGTACAGGACGGCGGCGGGCCCCCGCACGCCGGTGCGCAGCCCCGCCACCTGGACGAGGCCGTCCCGCTCGAGGTTCGAGAGGGCGACGGCCACGGTGGGCTTGGAGAGCCCCGAGATGCGGGCGAGCTCGGCTCGCGAGACCGGGCCGGCCGTCCGGACCTGCTCGAGCATGAGCTGCTCGTTCATCGCCCGCATGAGCTGCGGGCCGGCCGCCACGATCCGCCGGGACCGGTGACCGACCCGGCGGTCGCCCTCGGCGCTGTCGGTGGTGGCTGGCATCGGGGGACAAGCTTGCCACGACCCCACGAATAAGTTACTTTCCTATTAGAAGTCTGACGGCTGCCGGTGGCCCGCCTCCATCCGACGGCCTGTGGACAGGGGAGGGCCGTTGATCGCGAGCGCGAGGAGTGCCGCCTTCGTGGCGGACGCCGGCGTACCGCCGGGAGTCGTGCTCGGCATCGACTTCGGCGGCTCGAAGATCGCCGCCGCCCTTGCGGCCTTGGACGGGACGCTCCTCACCGACGGGACGCTTCCCACCGAGCCGCAGCTCGGGGCGACGGCCAACGTCGAGCGGGCCGTCCGGCTCGCCCGCCAGCTGCTGGCCGAGACCGCCAGCCCCGCCAACCCGGTGCCGGGCGACCGGGGGCCGCTCCTCGCCGTCGGCGCCTGCACCTTCGGCATCCCCCGGGAGACGGGCGTGGCCCTCTCGCCGGCCGTGCCCGGTTGGGACGCCCTCCCGCTCCGGCGCCACCTCGAGGCAGCCTTCGCCGTCCCTGTCAGCGTGATGACCGACGTCAAGGCGGCCGCGGCGGCAGAAGCCCGCCACGGGGTGCTCCGTGGAGCCGACCCCGGGCTCTACCTGAACCTCGGGACGGGGCTGGCGGTCGCCTTCGTCCACGGGGGCAAGGTGGTGCGGGGGGCGCACGGCGCCTCGGGGGAGATCGGCTACAACCTGCGCTCCCCGGCCGACGTGTGGGAGGTCCAGGGTGCCGGGTCCTCGGTCCTCGAGGAGGTCGTGAGCGGCATGGGGCTGTCCGCCTCGGTCGCCCGGCTGGACGGCGGCCGCGTCGTCTCCGGCGCCGACGGCACCCGCCGGGGGAACGACCTGCCGGTGTCGGCCTCCGAGGTCTTCGAACGGGCCGGGGACGACCCCGCCCTCCGGGGGGTGCTGGACCAATTCCTCCGCGAGCTGTGCTATCACCTCGTCAACCTGACGATCGCCCTCGATCCTGAGCGCATCGCAGTGGGAGGTGGCATGGTTCGCTCTTGGGACGTGCTCCGCGCACCGATCCGCTCTGCGCTTCGCGCCCACGTCCCCTACCCGCCCGAGGTCCTGCCGGGCGCCTTCCCCTACGACGCCGCCCTGCACGGCGCCATCGACCTCGGCCTCGAGCTCGCCCTCGGGGTTCCGGGCCACCGACCTCCACGACAGCGTTCAGCCATCACAAGACAGGGAGAAGCCAAGTGAGACATGTGCATCCGGTGCGGCGACTCATGGTGCTCGCTGCCGTGGTCGCCCTCGGCCTCGTGGCCGCCGCCTGCGGCGGCGGCGGGGGCGGTGGCGGGGCGGCGAACGGGGGCGGCGGCGCGCCGAACTCCGTCACCATCTCCGACGAGTTCGGGGAGACCTGGAACTGCCAGTTCAACCCCTACAACTCCTCGGACCTCAACTTCTCGTTCGGGACGATCTACGAGGAGCTCGTCTACCAGGACGTCCTGAAGAGCGGGGCGCCGACGCCGTGGCTCGCCTCGAAGTGGGCCTGGAGCAACGGGAACAAGACGCTCACCTTCACGATCCGAAAGGGTGTCACCTGGTCCTCGGGCAAGCCCTTCAGCGCGAAGGACGTCCTGTTCAGCTTCGAGCTTTTGAAGAAGTACCCGGCCCTCGACCTGAACTCCGACTGGTCGGTGCTGAAGAGCGTCAGCCTGTCCGGCTCGGACCAGGTCGTCTTCCAGTTCAAGACGGCGGCGGTGCCGTACTTCTACTACATCGCCGGTGAGACCCCGATCGTCCCGCAGTACATCTGGGCGAGCGTGAAGAACCCGGTCACCTACCTCGACCAGCAGCCGGTCGGCACCGGGCCGTTCACCCTCGGCAGCTGCAGCGGGGCGAACATCCAGTACAAGAAGAACCCGCACTACTGGCAGCCCGGGCTCCCGAAGATCGAGACGGTGAACTTCCCGTCCTACCTCTCGAACACGCCGGCCAACCAGGACCTGGCGAACGGGACGGACCAGTGGGGCTCGCAGTTCATCCCGAACATCAAGAGCGTCTACCTCTCGGCGAACCCGAAGAACTACCACTACTGGTTCGAGCCGGTGGCGAACGTCTCGATCTTCATCAACCTGAAGAACTCGATCCTCTCGAACGTCGCCGTCCGCCAGGCGATGGCGTACGCCATCAACCGGCCGCAGGTCTCCAAGATCGGCGAGTACGGCTACGAGCCGCCTGCCAACCAGACGGGCATCGTGAAGCCGACCTTCTCGAGCTGGTACGACTCGAGCCTGGCGTCCCAGTACGGGAACGCCTACGCCTACGACCCGCACAAGGCGGTCAGCATCCTCGAGGCGGCCGGCTACACGAAGAACTCGAGCGGGATCTTCGAGAAGAACGGCCAGCCGCTCTCCTTCACGATCGTGAACAACGGCGGCTACTCCGACTGGGTGGCGGCCGTGAACGTCATCCAGTCCGACCTGAAGGCCGTCGGCATCCAGCTGAAGCCGGAGAACCTCTCCAACACCACCTGGACCTCCGACGTGCTGGACGGGAACTACCAGCTGGCCTACGACGCCGAGACGGGCGGGCCCGGCCCGTACTACGAGCTGCGCCAGTGGCTCTTCTCCCCCAACACCGCTCCGATCGGCAAGTCGGCGGCGACGGACTGGGAGCGGTACTCGAACCCGGCGACCGACTCGCTCATCCGCCAGTACGCCGCCACGACGAGCAGCACCACCCAGCACCAGATCGTCGACCAGCTGGAGAAGGTGATGCTCGCCGACGTGCCGGTCATCCCCGTCACCGAGGAGGTGGACTGGTACCAGTACGACACCCAGCACCTCGGCGGCTGGGTGACGCCCCAGAACCCCTATGCCCAGCCGGCCCAGTACGCCACGCCGGACTGGGGTGTGGTGCTCCTGCACCTGTACTCGAAGTGAGGCGGAGGTAGGGCCGGTGCCGGGTCGCCCGGGCAAGGAGGCGCAGGGATGAGGTTCGTCCTTCGGCGGTTGGGGTTCTTCGTCGTCACGTTGTGGGCGGCGGTGAGCTTCAACTTCCTCATCCCACGCCTCATGCCCGGGAGCCCGGTGCAGGCCCTCCTCGCCGAGCACCCCCACCTCGGGCCGCAGGCGATCAAGGCCCTCACGGTCCTGCTCGGGGGCTCCGGCCACCAGGGCTTCGTCGCCCAGTACTTCCAGTACTGGGGGCACGTGCTCACCTTCAACTTCGGCATCTCGATCACCACCAGCTTCGGGACGTCGGTGAACAAGATGGTCTTCGACGCCCTGCCGTGGACCCTCGGGCTGGTCGGGGTGACGACGATCGTCGCCTTCGTCGCCGGCACCCTGATCGGCCTCGTCAGCGCCTGGAAGCGGGGCAGCTGGCTCGACAGCGCCCTGCCGCCGATCTTCGTGATCACCTCGGCCTTCCCCTACTTCTGGATCGGGCTGCTCGCCATCTACATCTTCGCCATCCGCCTCGGCGTGCTCCCGAACCACAGCGCCTACAACTTCTACAACGACAGCCCCGGCTTCGACCTGCACTACATCGGCGACGTCCTCCAGCACGCCATCCTGCCGGCGGCCACGATCCTCATCACCTCGATCGGCGGTTGGATCCTCACGATGCGCAACAACGTGGTGACGGTGCTCGCCGAGGACTACGTCCGCATGGCGAGGGCGAAGGGACTGCGGCCGTGGCGGGTCATGTGGCAGTACGCCGGGCGCAACGCCATCCTGCCGAACCTGACGGGCTTCGCCATGTCGCTCGGCTTCGTCGTCTCGGGCGCCATCCTCGTCGAGTACGTCTTCAACTACCCCGGGGTCGGCTACATGCTCCTCGACGCCGTCAACGGCCACGACTACCCGCTCATGCAGGCGCTCTTCCTGCTCATCACCGTCGCCGTGCTCGTGAGCGTGCTGGCGGCCGACGTCATCACCGCCGTGCTCGACCCGCGGACGCGGGAGGCCGGTTAGGGCGATGGCCACCGACCGACCGATCGACGACGCCCCCGAGGCCGCCGCGCTTCGCGGCCCCGGCGCGCCCGCGCCTGCCGCCACGGCGCTCCTCGCACCGGGGGCCCGCCCGGCGAGCGCCCCGCCGTCCTCGAGCCGCCGCGCGGCGGGCCGGTCGGGCTTCAAGCTCGTCGCCGCCGTCCGCCACAACCGCAAGGCGACGGCCGGCGCCCTCATCCTGCTGTTCTTCCTCGTCCTCGCCGTCTTCCCCGGCCAGATCGCCCCCTACAACCCGAACGCCCTCGCCTTCTCGCCCGGGCTCGCCCCCTCGGGAGCCCACTGGCTCGGGACGACCTCCCAGGGCCAGGACGTCTACTCCCAGCTCATCTGGGGCACCCGCCAGTCGCTCATCATCGCCTTCGCCGCCGGTGGCCTCGCCACGGTGCTCTCGGTCCTGATCGGGGTCTCCTCGGCGTACCTCGGCGGGGTGGCGGACGGGGTCCTCTCGCTCGTCACCGACGTCCTGCTCGTCATCCCGGTCTTCCCGCTCATCATCGTGATCGCCGCCTACCTGAAGGGCGCCGGGACGCTCGACATCATCATCGTGCTCGGCGCACTCGGCTGGTCCTACGGCGCCCGCCAGCTGCGCTCCCAGGTCCTCTCGCTGCGCAAGCGGGACTTCCTCGAGGCGGCGCGGGTGCGGGGGGAGAGGAGCAGCTACATCATCCTCACCGAGATCATGCCGACGCTCACCTCTCTCATCGTCGCCACCTTCCTCGGCTCGGCGGTCTACGCCGTGCTGACCGCCGCCGGGCTGCAGTTCGTCGGCCTCGGCAACCCGAACGCCATGAGCTGGGGGACGATGCTCTACTGGGCCCAGAACAACGAGGCCCTCAGCGCCGGCATGCCGTTGTGGGCCATCATGCCCGGCGTCTTCGTCGCCCTCCTCGGGGCCGGCTTCGCCCTCATGAACTACGCCTTCGACGAGATCTCGAACCCCGCCCTCCGGCCCGTGCGCCGGATCGGGAGGGCGCCCTTCGTCCCCGAGCCCGACCTCTCCCTCGCCGCCCTCGCGCCACGCGACGGCGCCGGGCGCCACGAGCAAAGGAGCAGCGATGGCTGAGGCGACGGCCTCCCCCCTCCTCACCCCCGCCGCCGCCGGCCGGCTGCTCGAGGTCCGCCAGCTGACGGTCGCCTATGCCACCGACGCCGGGCCCGTCGTCGCCGTCGACCACGTCGACCTCGACCTCGGCTCCGGGGAGTTCCTCGCCGTCGTCGGGGAGTCGGGCTGCGGCAAGTCGACGCTGCTGTTCGCCATCGCCCAGCTGCTCAGCCCGCCGGCGGGCATCGTCGGGGGGAGCGTCTCGTTCCGCGGCCAGGAGATGGTCGACCTGAGCGAGAAGCGGCTCCGCCACATCCGCTGGCGGGACTACTCGGTCGTCATGCAGAGCGCCATGAACGCCCTCAACCCGGTCATGACGGTCGCCGAGCAGATGCGGGACGCCTGCCGGGCGCACTCGGACATGTCCGACGGCGAGATCGCCGAGCGCTCGGCCGAGGTGCTCCGGCTCGTCTCGATCGACCCCGTCCACCTGAACAGCTACCCCCACCAGCTGTCGGGCGGGATGCGCCAGCGCTCCATGATCGCCATGGCGCTGCTGTTCACCCCCCAACTCGTCATCATGGACGAGCCGACCTCCGCCCTCGACGTCGTCGCCCAGCGCTCGCTCATGCGCCAGATCAAAGAGCTGCAGGAGCGCCTCGGCTTCGCCGTGATCTTCGTCACCCACGACGTCTCGCTCATCCGGCAGTTCTCCGACCGCCTCATGGTCATGTACGCCGGCGAGCTGGCCGAGCTCGGGAGGACGGCCGAGGTCTTCGGCCGGCCGCTGCACCCGTACTCCCGCGGGCTGCTCGAGGCATTCCCCTCCATCCGGGGCGAGAAGGTCCCCCTGACGGGGATCGCCGGCTCCCCCCCCAACCTCGCCTCGCCGCCGCCGGGCTGCCGCTTCGAGCCCCGCTGCGCCGATGCCATGGCCGAGTGCGCCACGACCCGGCCGGCGCTCTACGAGCGGGGCGACGCCCTCGTCCGCTGCCTGCTCTACCGGGACGCCGGCGGCGGGGAGGGGAGTCTCGCCGGCCGAAGCTCGCGGGACGCCCCGCCCGAGGACGCGCTCGCCGGCTCGCCGGCACGGGCCGGGGAGGGCGCCGCCCCGCTCCTCGAGGTGAAGGGGCTCACCCGGCACTTCGGCCTCGGCGGCGTCGTCTCCAAGCGGGCGCTTCACGCCGTCGACGATGTCAGCTTCGCCATCGGCGAGCGGGAGATCGTCGCCCTCGTCGGCGAGAGCGGGAGCGGCAAGAGCACCGTCGCCCGCCTGCTCGCCATGGTCTACGAGCCGACGGCGGGGGAGGTCACCTTCGCCGGCCGCCCGCTGTCGTCCATCCGCCGCCGGCGCGACCGCCTCGCCTACCGGGGCGGGGTGCCGATGGTCTTCCAGGACCCCTACAGCTCGATCAACCCGGCCTTCAAGGTCTCCCACGGCATCGTGCGGGCGATGGTGCTCCACCGCAAGGACCTGGACCGGGCCGGCCGGCGGGCCGAGGCCCGCCGGGTGATGCAGGCCGTCGGGCTCACGCCGGCGGAGGCGATGCTCGCCAAGTACCCCTACGAGCTCTCCGGCGGCCAGCGCCAGCGCCTCGGCTTCGCCCAGGCGCTCGCTCTCCGTCCGAAGCTCATCCTCGCCGACGAGCCGGTCTCCATGCTCGACGTCTCCATCCGCGTCGGCCTGCTCAACTTGATGGCGAAGCTCCGGGCCGAGGAGGGCGTCTCGTTCCTCTACATCACCCACGACCTCGCCTCCGCCCGGTACGTGGCCGACCGGGTGCTCGTCATGTACGCCGGCCATCTCGTCGAGGAAGGACCTGCAGAACAGCTCATGCACGCGCCCCGCCACCCCTACACCAAGCTCCTCCTCGAGGCGGCGCCGGACCCGCACGCGCCCGTCGAGACGCTGGCGCCGACGGACGCCGGAGAGCCGCCGAAGGTGGTCGACCCGAAGCCCGGCTGCCGCTTCGAGCCGCGCTGCTCGTACGCCATCGACCGGTGCCGCACGACCACGCCGAGCCTCGGCGAGGTGGCGCCCCGCCAACGGGCGGCCTGCCACGTCGCCCAGATGGAGGCCGCCGGCGAGCCGGTGCCGGTCCCGATCACCGGACTGGGGGCGGGGCGATGAGCTGGGAGGAGGACGCCCCGGCTCTCCTCCCCCGCCCGCTCCGGCTCCGGCGGGGGACCGGCGCCGCGGCCAGGTTCGCCGACGGGATGACGATCGCCCACGACCCCTCGTTCCGCGCCGTCGCCCGCTGGTTCCGCCGCGAGCTCGAAGCGGCCGGGGGCTGGGACGTCCACACGACCGAGGTGGCCGGGGAGGAGCAAGGGGGCGTCCTCGAGCTCCGGCGCCGGGCGGTGGCCTGTGCCGCCGAGGCTCCCGAGAGAGCCGCCGGAGAGGCCTACGAGCTCGTCGTCTCGGGCGGCCGGGCCGTCGTCACCGCCGCGGAGCCGGCCGGGGCCTTCTACGGGCTGCAGACCCTCCGCCAGCTGCTCCCCGCCCACGCCTACCGCACGGCGCCGCCTGGCGGCCGGGCGGACGAGATGCTCCTCGAGCCGGTGGAGATCGAGGACGCCCCCCGCTTCAGCTGGCGGGGCGTCCACCTCGACGTCTGCCGCCACTTCATGCCGAAGGGCTTCGTCATGAAGCTGATCGACCTCGCCGCCATGCACAAGTGCAACGTCGTCCACCTCCACCTCACCGAGGACCAGGGCTGGCGGGTGCCCGTGGCGAAGTACCCCCGCCTCATCGAGGTGGGCGCCTGGCGGAGGGAGTCGCCCGTCGGCCACCGCGACGACGGCGTCTTCGACGCCACCCCGCACGGCGGCTTCTACTCGAGAGAGGACCTCGAGGAGATCGTCGCCTTCGCCGCCGAGCGCCACGTGACCGTCCTGCCCGAGGTCGACATGCCGGGCCACATGGTGGCGGCGATCGCCGCCTACCCCGAGCTCGGCAACACCGACGAGCCGGTCGAGGTCCTCACCGAGTGGGGGATCTCCGACCACGTCTTGAACCTCGAGGAGTCGACGATCCAGTTCTGCTGCGACGTCATCGACGAGGTGGCCGAGCTGTTCCCGGGGAGCTACTTCCACGTCGGCGGGGACGAGTGCCCGACCAAGGAGTGGGAGGCGAGCCCGCGGGCGGCCGCCCTCATGGCCGAGCACAACCTCACCTCGGAGCGGGAGCTGCAGGGCTGGTTCACCGCCCGGATCGCCGAGCACCTCGAGCGCCGCGGGCGGATGCTCGTCGGCTGGGACGAGATCCTCGAGGGCGGAGCGCCGCCCGGCGCCCTCGTCATGTCGTGGCGGGGGGAGCAGGGAGGCATCGAAGCGGCCGCCGCCGGGCACGATGTGGTCATGTGCCCCCAGGAGTGGCTCTATCTCGACTGGGCCTACGCCGACGACCCCGCCGAGCCGGTCGCGATCCGACCGGCGACGAGCGTCGAGCGGGTGTGGGGCTACGAGCCCGTCCCCGACGCCATCCCGCCCGACCGGCGCCACCACGTGCTCGGGACCCAGTGCCAGCTGTGGACCGAGTACGTGCCGACCCCGGAGCGGGCCGAGTACCAGTACTTCCCGAGGCTGTCCGCCTTCGCCGAGATGGCCTGGTCGCGCCGGAGCGGCGCCGGCTTCTCGGAGTTCGAGCGCCGCCTCAGGGTGCACCTCACGAGGCTGTCCGCCCTCGGGGTCAACTACCGGCCGCTCGAGGGACCGACGCCGGGGCAGGCCCGCACCTGGACGGGCCCCCGGATGGAGCACCTGGCGTCCCCTCTCGAGCCGGCCGGGGAGGCGCCGTCGCCGGGCCGGCCGTGACCGACGTCCTGCTCGACGCCGGCCGCGTCGCCGCCGCCCTCAGGGTGGTCGAGGGGACGGGTCCCTGGTACTGGCTGAGAGAGCTCGAGGCGATCGACCAGGACGACATCGGGCCGGTGGACCTCGACCGCGAGGCGGCCGGGGAGCGGCTCGAGCTGCTCGGGGTTCCCGAGCAGGACGCCGCCGACGTGCTCGCCACCCTGCCGCGAAGAGAGCGGGACCCGGCCTGGTGGTGGTGCCTGGAGCGCGACGTCCACCGCCTGCTGCGCCACATGGGCGAGCCCGACGCCCCCCGGGGCTCCTGGCCGTCGTTCGAGGGGAACCAGTACGACGCCGCCCATCGCTGCCACTTCCTCCACGTCGCCCTGGCGGTCATGCCCTCGACGCTCGCCTACTTCTCCGCCCTCGGCGTGCCCGAGGAGATCGCCCTCGCCTCGATGAGGGACCTCGCCCGGCACATGGGGATCCACCGCCGGGTCCACCACTCGACCGGCATCGACGCCGCCTGGTGGATGACGCTCTGCCTGCGGGGCGAGATCGTCGACCTCGGCCGGCTGCAGTACAACCGCTTCACGCTCGGGGGCGGCGAGAGCCCGCTGTGGTACCCCGAGGAGGAGGCGAACGAGCGGGGGCCCGGCTTCCGGCCGGGGGACCCCTGCCTTGGGGTCCACATCCCGGAGGGCTCGTCCCTCACGCCGGACTCGGTGCAGGCCTCGCTCCAGATGGCGGGCGACTTCTTCTCCCGCTTCTTCACGGTCGACCAGCGCAGGGTGGCGACGTGCATGTCGTGGCTGCTCGACGAGCAGCTGGCGGAGTACCTACCCGAGGAGTCGAACATCGTGGCCTTCCAGCG
>JAKACF010000077.1 GCA_021821585.1 Actinomycetes bacterium | reverse complement strand
TGCGCGAAAGTGACGGCACCACGACAGCAGGAGGGGGACGTCATGGGTGCCATACGGCGGATCTGTCGGCATCTCACCATCGTCGGCGCGGTGGGGGCGGGGCTCGTGCTCGGCGCAGGCCTGCTGCCGGCGCCGAGCGCCGGAGCAGCCGCACAGGCTTCCCGGCTCACCCAGCTCCAGATCACGAGCGGCAACCACTCGTTCACAGCGGACGGAGTCTCCTGGCTGGCCGCCGTCGGGGCGAGCCTCTACTCCCCGACCGCCGGCACCGCCATCGGCAGCGTCGACATCTCCGTCTCCCGCTCGACTCTGGCGGGGACCGAGAGCCACTACTGGTCGCTCCAGGTCCCGAGCGGGAGCTTCACCAACAAGGGCGGGGGCTCGTGGCTCGTCGCGCCCGGCAGCTCGACGTCGCCGGTCGCCTCCGTGAGCCTCACCTTCCGGCCGTCCAAGCGGGTGGCGGAGCGCTGCAAGACGGGCAGCGCCGCCACCTACACGGGCAGCCTGTCCGGCCGGCTGGTGCTGACCTCGGGCCTGAAGAAGCTCGGCCGCATCGGAGCCGACCGCTGGAGCTTCGGCACGACGACCGTCTACGTCGACTACGGCTGCGTGCCGGTGTCGACGAAGCGGCCCTGCCTGCCGGGCGTCATGTACGAGGCCGGCCCCTCGAGCTTCCCGGCGGCATACGCCGACGTCAGCGGCTACCAGCCCGGCACGACCGACATCCTCACCCTGTCCAAGAGCGTCGCCCTCAGCGCGCCGAGCAACGCCTACCGCTTCGACGACGTCTCCTCGAGCGAGCCGAAGGCGACCCTTCGATCGGGCGTCCTCAAGGTCGTGACCCGTACGGGGGCGCTCGTTCGCGGCAGCGCCACCTTCAAGGGGACCGGCGCACGGCACACGTCCTTCGTCTGCTGGTACAAGGGCGTGAAGCGGACCGCCCGGCAGACGTCCTACACGACCGTCGTCTTCTCGAGCCCGGGCAGGCTTACTGGTCGGACGCTGCTCACCGGCACCCTCTCCTCGCTCAAGTCGGCGAAGCACGGCTACATGACGATCACGACCATCTCCTGACGCCGGCGGCGGCCTCAGGTCGCCGAGTCGCCTCGTGAGCGCGTCTCGAGCCAGCGCCTCAGCCCGGCGGCGTTCGAGTGGATCCCGTTCAGCGTCTCGAGCTTCTCGCGGTACTCGGGCGGCGCCGAGTCGAACTGGCCGCCGAAGCGCTCCTCGAGGGCCGCCGCGATGTCCTCGCCGCGCTCGAAGGCGCCCGTCGCCACCTCCCCCCATGCGCTGAGCGTCTCGGACGCCTCCTCGAGCAGCTCGCCGGGTGGGATCGGCACGAGCCCGTAGTGGGCGAGGGCGATGCCGACGGGGCGGTGATCGGCGAACTTCTTGAGCGAGGCGAGCGCCTGGTCGAGATCGAAGTCCGGCGGCGGGGTGGCCGGCCGGAGGATGCCGCCGTCGGGCAGGCGCACCCCGACGGCGTCGCCGGCGAAGAGCAGCCCCGAGCTCGAGTCGAGGAGTCCGAGGTGGTGCTTGGCGTGACCCGGCGAGTCGATCGCCCGGAGCGTCCTCCCGTCACCGATGTCGATCTCCTCCTCGTCCTGAAGCACGTGCAGCCGCTCGGGCGGCGTCGGGTCGAGCCGCCCGTAGAGCGAGTCGAGCAGCGGGCCGTAGACGCGGGCGGCCGAGTCGACGAGGCGGGTCGGGTCGGCGAGGTGACGGGCGCCCTTCTCGTGGACGTAGACGGTCGCCTTCGGAAAGGCGCGTGCCACGTCACCGACGCCGCCGGCGTGGTCGAGATGGATGTGGGTGACGGCGACCCCGGCGAGGTCGGAGGGCGCCACGCCGAGCGACGACAGCTCCTCGAGCAGGGTGTCGACCGAGCTCTGGCTGCCGGTCTCGACGAGCACCGGTCGCGGACCCTCGATCAGGTAGCCCGCCGTCATCCGCTCCCAGCCGCCGAGCAGGGTGTCGATCTCGACGACCCCGTCCGCGAGACGCGTCGTGCCCATGGACCCTCCTCTCAGTCCGACGCCACCTGCAGGACGACCTTGACGTCGTCCGGCTTGCGCTCGAAGGCCCCTGCGAAGTCCTCGATCGGTACCTTGCGGGTGACGAGCTTGGCCAGCCAGTCCCGCGAGGCCGTGGCGAGGGCGTCGGCAGCCGCCTCGTAGTGCCGCCGGTTGGCGTTCACCGAACCGACGACGCCTTCGTTCGTGAGCACCATCGAGCGGTTGACGAGCCCGGCGTCGATCGAGAGGGCCCGACCGGTCGGCGAGACGCCGGTCAGGCAGACCACGCCGCCCGAGCCGACGTGCTCGATGGCGTCGAAGACGAGCGAGGGGACCCCCGTGCACTCGATGATCACGTCCGCGTCCTTCGCCGAGTCCTCGATCGGACCGGTGTGGTACCTGGCACCGAGCTCGCCCACGAGGTCGGGCTTGAGGCCCTCCTCGACCTGGTCGAAGACGTGCACCTCGAGGCCCTTTTGGACGCCGATCATGGCAGCGAGGAGGCCGATCGGCCCGGCGCCGGTGACGACGGCGACCTTCGGGTCCCAGGTGGCCCGGTTGCCCACCTTCTCTGCCTGCTCCCACGCCTTCGCCACGACGCTCGTCGGCTCGAGCAGGACGCCGAGATCGCCGAGGCGCGCGTCGACCTTCACGAGGGCGTCCGGCTCGGCCCGGTAGCGCTCCCGCATGAAGCCGTCGAGCGACTTGATCCCGTGCTCGGTGTACTGGCCGTTGCGGCAGAAGTCCCACTCACCGGCGGCGCAGTTGTAGCAGGGCACCGGGTCCGGGCGCCGCACGATCCCGACGACGTAGTCGCCGGCCGCGAACCCCGATCCCCCGGGCGCCTCGACGACGCGGCCGATCGACTCGTGGCCGAGGACGAGGCGCTCGTGTCCGGGGGGCGCCCAGCCGTACTGGCCGGAGACGATCTCGAGGTCCGTCCCGCAGATGCCGACGGCGATCGTCTCGACGAGGACCGGACCCTCGCTGTCGTGGGGGTCGTCGAAGTGCTCGAGGCTGGCCGAGTCCGCCTTGCCTGGTACGACGGTGATGGCTTTCACATGGGCTCCTTGTGTTGGTCCGCCATCGGCGGCGAGCCCCGGGAGGTCAGTGGTGGAAGGCCTTCCGGAGCAGCTTCGGGCGTCGGAGGTTGCCCCGGACGCCGTGGATGTGCGGTTTCATACCCGACAGGCGCGCCGCATGGCTCACCGGGTGGGGGTGCTCGGGCGCCTGGGAGAGGCCGGCTGCGGTGTTGACGAGCGAGACGTGGCTGAAGGCCTGGGGGACGTTGCCCACCTGACGCTTGGCGACCGGGTCGTACTCCTCCGAGAGCAGCCCGAGGTCGTTGCGCAGCTCGAGCAGCCGCTCGAAGAGCGTCACCGCCTCCTTGGTCCTCCCGATCAGGTGGAGCGAGTCTGCCAGCCAGAACGAGCAGGCGAGGAAGGCGCCCTCCCTGCCCGAGAGCCCGTCGACGTGCTCGGAGTGGGAGGAGTCGTACCGCATGACGAAGCCGTCGGCGGTGAGCTCCCGCTGGATCGCCTCGACCGTGCCGACCACCCGCTCGTCGCTCGGCGGGAGGAAGCCGACGAGGGGGATCATGAGGGTGCTGGCGTCGAGCTCACGCGAGCCGTAGTACTGGGTGAAGGTGCGCCGGTCGGGGTCGTAGCCCTGCTGGCAGACCTCCCCGTGGATCTCGTCCCGGAGCGCCCGCCACCGGTCGAGCGGGCCCTCGAGGCCGAACTCCTCGATGTCCTTCACGGCCCGGTCCACGGCCACCCAGGCCATGACCTTGGAGTGGGTGAAGTGCCGGCGCGGGCCGCGCACCTCCCAGATGCCGTCGTCGGGCTCCTTCCAACCGGACTCGATGAAGTCCATGATGGCGAGCTCGAGGTCCCACGCCGGCCCGGAGCTGTCGAGGCCGAGCCGGCGGCCCTCGTGCAGGGCGCCGAGGACCTCGCCGTAGACGTCGAGCTGGAACTGGTCGGCGGCCGCGTTGCCGATGCGCACCGGAGCGGCGCCCTCGTAGCCCGGCAGCCAGCTGAGCTCGCGCTCGAGCAGGGTCCGCTCCCCGGCCGGCCCGTACATGATCTGCAGCTTGGACGGCTCTCCTGCCACCGCCCGGAGCAGCCAGTCCCGCCAGGCCTGCGCCTCGTCGCTGTAGCCGGCGACCATGAGGGCGGACAGCGTCAAGGTGGCGTCCCGCAGCCAGGAGTAGCGGTAGTCCCAGTTCCGGTTGCCCCCGAGGCTCTCGGGGAGCGACGTGGTCGCCGCCGCGATGATGCCGCCGGTCGGGGCGTAGGTGAGCGCCTTCAAGGTGACGAGCGAGCGGACGATCGCCTCCTGCCACTCGCTGTGCTCGATCGAGTCCATCTCGGCCCAGTTGTCCCAGAAGACGCACGTGTGGGCGACGGCGAACATCGCGTCGACAGGCCGAGGCACCGACTCGTGCGAGGCGAAGTAGGTGAGGGTGAACGGCACCCGCTGGCCCTCGCGGATGGTGAACTCGGCGACGGTCGTCATGTCCTCGCCCCGGGTGTGCACCGGCGTCCACAGGGCCACGCCGTCGGGCCCGGCGATGGCGGTGAGGACCCCGTCGACGTGGCGGACCCAGGGGATGGCCGACCCGTACTCGAAGCGCATCACGAGGTCCATGCGCATGGCGACCTCGCCCGAGAGGCACTCCACCACCCGGACGATCTCGGGGTACTGCTCCCGGATCGGCATGCAGTCGGTCACCCTGACGGTGCCCCCGGGAAGCTCCCACTCGCTCTCGAGGACGAGCGAGTTGCCCCGGTAGCGCCGCCTCGTGGCGAGCAGCGGGGGATCCGTCCCCGGCCGCGGGCTGGCGGCGGGCGCGATCCGCCAGAAACCGTGGCGCCCGTCGCCGAGCAGGTTGGCGAAGATGGCGGCCGAGTCGAAGCGGGGCAGGCAGCACCAGTCGATCGATCCGTCCCGGCCGACGAGGGCACAGGTCTGTGTGTCACCGATCAGGCCGTAGTCCTCGATGCGCAGGCTCACCGTGACATCATGTCCGACCGGACCCCCGGCCGGGTAACCGGGCGCCTGCGGTTCCTCAACTGCCGAGGCACGCGCCGGTCCCCGAGCGCGAGCCCACCGGACGCCGCTCGGCGTCCCGCACCCGCTTCAGCACGCCGGGAGAGGCGAGGGCGTAGCCGATGTGGTCGTTGCTCGACTGGCGGGAGAAGACGACGCCGATGACGACGCCGTCCGCCTCGACGAGCGGCCCTCCGGAGTTGCCGGGACGCACGAGCGACTCGATCTCGTACATCTCCCGGGTGGTGAGGACGTTCCCGTAGATGTCGTAGCCGGTGGCGTCGAGAAGACCGCGGACGCCCGCCGGCTGGGCGTTCAAGAACGGGCGCCCGCCGGGGAAGCCGAGGACGGCCGCCTCGGTGCCCCGATTGACGTAGCTCGGGTCGAGGCGGATCGCCCGGTCGGTGAGGTTCGCCACCCTCAGCACCGAGAGGTCGTAGCGGGGGTCGAAGAGCACCGGGTAGGCGTCGTGGTAGCCGGCCTCGTCGGTGACCACGATGTGGTTCGACCCGGCGACGACATGGGCGTTGGTGACGACGAGGCCCGGTGCGACGACGAAGCCGGAGCCCTTCTCGACGAGGTCGCCGTGGTCACAGCCGAACGCCGTCACCTGGACCGTCGAGTTCCCGATCCGGGCGACGGCGCGGCGGACGAGCGCCGAGTCGGGCAGCCGGACGGGGGCGATCGTTCCGGAGTTGAGGACGATCGGGAAGATGTTGTCCCGGTTCAGCAGCCTCTCGATGGAGACGAGCTCGGAGGGGATCGGCGGCATCAGGCTCGAGAGGTTCTCGAGGATGGCCGAGTTCTCGATCTCGTTGGAGATCGACGCCACGGGCGAGCTCACCATCACCGAGGCGAGGATCCAGACGAAGACCAGGGTGCCTGCCATCGCGATGGCGGCACCCGCTCCGGCATCGAGCTTGGCGATCCCCCGGCCCTGGAACCTGCCCCACACCTTTGCGCCGAGCTGCCGTCCGGCGCCGCCGAGCAGGCCGCAGGGAAGGATGAGCAGGAGCAGCGAGACGAAGGTCCTGGCGAAGGTGGCCTGGATGTGGGGGCTCACCGCCGAGACGACGGCGACCCCGACCACGAGGCCGAGGAGGGCACCGGCGAAGGAGAGCAGCTGGACCGCCGCCCCCACCCGCACCCCGTGGAGGGCCGAGAGCAGCACGAGGACGACGATGATCCAGTCGAGCGGGTCCATCGACCGGCCGCTCTCAGAGCGGCGCGATGCCGAGGTCCTCGTAGGTGAGGACGCGCACGTAGGGGACCCCGAGGCCGAGCTCCTCGAGGCGGGAGGACAGGTGCTCGCCCCGGTCGAGCATCGTGCAGACGCCGACGACCTCTGACGGCGTCGCCCGGACGACCTCGAGCGCCTCGAGCAGCGAACGCCCGGTGGAGACGGTGTCCTCGAACACCACCACCCGCGTGCCGGCCGACAGCTCGGCGCCCTCGGTCCGCCGGCCGGTCCCGTGCTCCTTCGGCGCCTTTCGCACCGAGAACCACGAGCAGCCGGTGAGAAGGGCCACGGCGTGGGCCACGGGGTCCGCCCCCATCGTCATGCCGCCGATGGCGTCGAAGGCCACGCCGGCGTCCCCGAGGCCGGCCGCCACGGCGCGGGCGGCGAGCGAGAGGTCGCCGCCCCGGCTGACCGCTCGGCGGAGGTCGACGTAGTCGTGGCTCGACCCACCCGAGGAGAGGGCGAAGGCCTGTTCCCGGCGTTCGTAGCCACGCGAGAGCACGAGGTCGAGAAGCTGCCCCCTGAGCGGCGGAGGTACGGGCTCCCCGGGGTTCGCGTCCATAGTCGGCGGCCAGTGTAGGCAACGGCGGGAGGTGCCCGAGGGCGGGTGCGGGCGGCCCGCGGCGTGCGTTAGACCATTGACATGGCTCGAGCAGACGCGCCACCCCGGGTGACCCGGCGCCGGCGAACGGGGCAGGAGCACTACCACCGCGATATCCAGGGAGGGGGGGCCCGGGCCGCCGTCTTCGGTGTGAGCGACGGCCTCGTCTCCAACGTCTCGCTCATCCTCGGCCTCTCGGGGGCCCATCCGGCGAGCTCGGTCATCCGCCTGGCGGGGCTGGCCGGGCTGCTCGGCGGCGCCTTCTCGATGGCGGCCGGCGAGTACATCTCCATGCGGGCCCAAAAGGAGCTCTTCGAGCGGGAGATCGAGGTGGAGCGCCGGGAGATCGAACGGCACCCGACGGCGGAGCTGCGCGAGCTCGTCCACCTCTACGAGCAGCGCGGGATCCCGAGCGACCTCGCCGAGCAGCTGGCGAAGGAGGTCATGTCCAACCCGGTGATCGCGCTCGAGACCCACACCCGCGAGGAGCTCGGCGTCAACCCGGACTCCCTCGGCCAGCCGATCCAGGCGGCCGTGTCCTCCTTCGTCACCTTCTCGATCGGCGCCGTCGTGCCCCTCGTCCCCTTCCTCGTCGGGGGCGGGACGAGCGCCGTCCTCGCCGCCATCGTGGCGGCGGGACTCGCCGCCCTCGTCGTCGGGGGCCTGCTGTCGCTCTTCACCGGCAGGTCGTGGTGGTGGTCGTCGATCCGCCAGCTGCTCATCTGCGCCGTCGCCGGGGCGGTGACCTACGGCCTCGGCAGCGCCGTCGGCGTGTCCGGCGCCGGCTGAGCCGACGGTGCGCCTCTACCTGGTCCGCCACGGGAAGGCGGGCGACCGCTACGAGTTCGCGGGAGACGACCTCGAGCGTCCCCTCAGCCCCGCCGGCCGTCGGCAGGCCCAGGCGATCGCCCTGCAGCTGTCGGGCTGCGACCCGGTGCCGGCCGCCCTGCTCACGAGCCCGGCGGTGCGCTGCCGGCAGACCCTGGAACCGCTCTCGGACCGGCTCGGGCTCTCCCTCGAGACCCACGCCTTCCTCGAGGAGGGGGCGGACGTGGCCGTCGCCCTCGAACGCCTCGCCGCCCGTCCCGAGCCGGCCGTGGCGGCATGCTCCCACGGCGACGTCATCTGGGGGGTGCTCGAGTGGCTGGCCCGTTCCGGCGTCGACCTCGGGGAGCGCCCGGACGTCCAGAAGGGAGCGACCTGGGCGGTCGACCTCTCCGGCGCCGACATGCCTCGTCGCGCCGAGTACCTGCCGCCCCCGACGGTGCCGTCAGGGCGTCCGAGCAGTCCTCGCCGGTGAGCGCCGAGCCCGCTCCCGGCGCCACGACCGGCCCGCTCGCCCTCGTCGGGGGCGCCGAGTGGCGCGACGGTGCCGACTTCGACGCCGAGCTGCTCGAGCGCTGCGGCTCGGACGAGGTCGTCGTCCTGCCGACGGCGGCGGCCTACGAACGGCCCGAGAAGGCGGTCGAGTGGGCGACACGCTGGTTCGGCTCCCTCGGCGCCCGGGTGCGCCCGCTCATGGTCCTCCGCCACGAGGACGCCCTCTCGCCCGAGGCAGCCGCGGTCGTCTCCGAGGCGCGCTTCGTCTACCTCGGCGGCGGGTCGCCGCTCCACCTGCGCTCGGTGCTCAAGGCGTCCCCGCTGTTCGACGCCCTGTCCGCCGCCTGGCACGGCGGCGCCGTGGTGGCCGGATCCTCGGCCGGGGCGATGGTGCTCTGCGACCCGATGGTGGACCCGAGGGGCGGTGCCTTCACCGTCGGGCTCGGCCTCGTCGAGCAGATGGCGGTCGTTCCCCACCACGAGCCCGGCGGCGGCCACCTGCTCTGGCGGACGCTCGAGCTCGCCCCGCCCGGCATCGCCGTCGCCGGCATCCCCGAGCGCACGGCGCTCGTGCGGGAGCCGACGGGGACCTGGCGGGCTGCCGGAGCGCACGTCGAGGCGGTCTCGGTCTACCTCGACGGCGAGCTCGCCGGCCTCGAGGCTCTCCCCGGCTGACCCGGGAGGGGGAGGCTCAGTCGGCCTCCGAGATCGTCACCGACTCGATGACGACGCGCTCGCTCGGCCGGCCGGACGACGAGCCGACGGCGTCGATCACCGCCAGGACGTCGCGGCCGGAGACGAGCTGGCCGAACAGCGAGTACTGCGGCGGCAACCGGACGCCGTCGGGTCCGGAGATGACGAAGAACTGGCTGCCGTTCGTGTTCGGCCCGGCGTTCGCCATGGCGAGCGACCCGATCTCGTAGCGGCCGGGCTTCGGGAGCTCGTCCTCGAAGCGGTAGCCGGGGCCGCCGGCACCGGTCCCCTCGGGGTCGCCGCCCTGGATGACGAAGGCCGGGATGATGCGGTGGAAGAAGATGCCCTCGAAGTAGTGGTACCTCGCCAGGAAGACGAAGTTGTTGACCGTCCGGGGCGCGGACAGCGCGTCGAGCGAGAAGGCCATCGTCCCCTTCGAGGTCGCCATCTCCGCCCCGTAGCGCTTGGTCAGGTCGATGCACATCGGAGGCGGCTGGCTGAAGTGCTGTCGCTTCTCCGACGAGCCGTCCTCTGCCGGGCAGTCGATCGTCATGGGCAGCTCCTCTCAGCTCTTCACTTGCTTCACGGTCACCTTCAACAGGTAGACCCGGACGGTCGGGGTCCCCGTGTTGTTGCTCGCCGGGGCACCGTAGGAGTTGATCTTGTCGACCACCGACATCCCGCTCGCCACCTGGCCGAACACCGTGTAGACGGGGTTCGAGTTGATGTCGAGGCCGCCGCTGCCGACGACGACGAAGAACTGGCTGCCGTTCGTGCTCGGGGTGCCGGTGTTCGCCATCGCCACCGAGCCGGCCGGGTAGCAGTCCTTCTTCGCGATGCAGGACTTCGGGGGCGTGTTCCCCGTGAACTCGTAGCCGGGGAAGTGGAGCGGGCCGCCGGTGCCCGTCCCCGCCGGGTCGCCTCCCTGGTCCATGAAGCCCTTGATCACCCGGTGGAAGAAGGTGCCGTTGTAGTAGTTCCAGCCGGCGAGGAAGACGAAGTTGTTCACGGCGGCGTACGACTTGGCGGCGTCCATCCTCACGACGAAGGAGCCGACCGAGGTGTCGAAGGTGGCGTTCCAGACCGAGCTCGGGGCGATGCAGTGCGGGGGAGCGGCCTTGAACAGCACGACCCGCTTGGCCTCCCCCGCCGGCGGGCAGGTCGGCACCACGGCCGTCGTCGTGAGCGGCTGGGTCGAGGGCACCGGGAACGTGCTGGTCGTGGTCGTGGAAGCGGCGGCCTCGTGGTGCTTTTTCGCCGGCGTTCCGGAGCTGAGCGCGATGACGATGCCGACGATGGCGGCCGCGATGACGGCCATGCTGGCGCCGCGGCGGATCGAGCGGCGGCGCTTCTGGCGCCGCTGCAGCTCAGCCTGCTTCTGGTATCGGGCCGCGCGCTGGCGAGCGCGTTTCTCGGTGGGCACGGCGCCCCACAGTACCTGAGCCCCTGGGCCCGAGAAAGCCGAGGCGGGGGTCCCGGGACCTCGGGCGCCGACAGGTAGCTTGGCCGCCGTGACTCTCGTCGTCCAGAAGTTCGGGGGGACCTCGGTCGCGGACGCCGACCGCATGCGGGCGGTCGCCGAGCACGTGGCGCGCACGAGACGCTCCGGGGACGACGTCGTCGTCGTGGTGAGCGCCATGGGCAAGACCACCGACGACCTCCTCCACCTCGCCGAGCAGGTCTCCGGGGTCCATCCCGCCCGCGAGATGGACATGCTGCTCACCGCCGGCGAGCGGATGTCGATGGCCCTGCTGTGCATGGCGCTCGCCGAACGGGGGGTGGCGGCCGCCTCCTTCACCGGCAGCCAGGCCGGCATCATCACCGACACCCTGCACCGCAAGGCGAGGATCCTCGAGGTGAAGGGCGACCGGCTGCGAGCCGCCCTCGCCGAGGGGGTCGTCCCGGTGGTGGCCGGCTTCCAGGGCGTCTCGTCCACCCGGGACATCACCACGCTCGGCAGAGGGGGCTCCGACGTCACCGCCGTGGCACTGGCGGCCGCCCTCGGCGCCGCCCGGTGCGAGATCTACACCGACGTCTCGGGCGTCTTCTCCGCCGACCCCCGCATCGTCCCGACCGCCCGCAAGCTGCCACGGGTCTCCTTCGAGGAGATGCTCGAGATCGCCGCCACCGGCGGCCGGGTGCTCATGCTGAGGTCGGTCGAGTTCGCCCGCAACCACCACGTGCCGCTGCTCGTCCGCTCGAGCTTCACCTGGGAGCCGGGCACCATCGTCATCGAGGAGGACCCGTCCATGGAGCAGCCCGTCGTCTCCGCCGTCACCCACGACA
>JAKACF010000076.1 GCA_021821585.1 Actinomycetes bacterium | reverse complement strand
GATCTCGTCCACGCACGCGTCGGGACCACGATCGACGTCATTCCCCCGCATTCGACCCGGGCCGTCTCCCTCGTCGTCTCGGGCCTCTTTTCTCCCGGCAGCCCGACGGCGCCGGTCTGGTGGGGCCTCAACTACTTCCCGTTCGGCCAGACCCAGTCGCACGCACCCGTGCTCGACGATGCCTTCCTCACCGAGCAGGGCGCCCTCTCGCTCACCTCTCACCTCCCGTCCTCGGACTGGCTCCAGCTGGCGCTGCGCCCGCAGCGGATCTCGGCCAGCGCCGTGCCGTCGGTCCTCGGCGGCCTGGCGGGATGGACGGGGACGCTCCAGACCAAGGACTCGATCCGGGTCGGCACGAGCCTCCCGGTCGCGCTCGGCGCTGCCGAGAGCCAGGAGCACTTCGCCGAGACGATCGTCACCATGGTCTCGCTCGAGCTCGTCCTGCTCGCGCTCCTCGTCCTCTACGCAGTGGCCAGGGCGACGAGCGCCCTGCGGGCGGCCGACGTCCGGGTGGCGGCCCTGCGGGGCCTCCCCCGCCGCCGCATCGTGCGCCTCGCCCTGAGGGAGCCGGCACTGCTCCTCGTCGCTGCCCTTCCGGTCGGGATCGGCCTCACCTATGTCCTGATGGCTGCCGTCGACCGCCACGTGCTCGGCGCGGCCGCCGGCAGCGGCCTCGACTCCCTCGCCCTCGAGGCGGCCGTGGGCGGATGCGTCGCCGGCATCGTCTCGGCCGCCCTCGGCTCGAGGGTGCTGCTCTCGGGACAGGTCGCCGAGGAGCGCAGCGAGGCGGGGCGGCAGCGACGGCTGCGCAACGCCGGGATCATCGACGCCCTCGGCATGGCGCTGGCGGTGGCCGGCCTCGCCGAGCTGCTCGGCCAGAGCGGCCACCAGCACCAGTCGGTCTCGCCCATCGCCTACCTCGGTCCCGGGCTCGTGGCGCTCGGTGCGGGCGTGCTGGCCGCCCGCCTCGTCCCCCTCTGCGCCCGCCTGGCCGCGAGAGCGCTCGCCTGGTCGCGCCGGGGCGCCTCGACCCTCGCCAGCCGCAGCCTCGCCAGGCGGGAGGGCCTCGCCCGGCGGGTGCTCGTCCCGACCATCGCCACGGGCCTCCTCGTGTTCGCGGTGGCCGGCCTCACCGTCGCGAGCGCCAACCACGCCACCCAGGCGACCTTCGAGGTGGGTGCTCCGGTCGTGCTCGACGTCCAGCCGGCTCCCGGCGTCGACCTCGTGACGGCCGTGCGGCGCGCCGACCCCGGGGGCCACGAGGCCATGGCGGCCGCCGACATCTCGGCCCCCGACGGCCGGACGCTCGCCGTCGACGCCACCCGCTTCGCGGCGGTGGCCGCGTGGCCCTCCGGGCTCACTGCCGCCTCCGCCGCAGAGGTCGCCCGGTCACTCGTGGCGAAGGTGCCGCCACCACGGATAGTCCCGCCCGGACGCAGCCTCGAGCTCTCGATCGACGTGCCACGTCGCCTGCAGCCCCTCCCCGATCTCCAGGTCGCGCTCTACGACGTCCGCAGCGAGGGCGAGGTCGACCTCAGCGCCGGCGGCCTGCTTCCGGGCCGGCACCGCTACCACGTCCCCATCTCGGGGCTGTGCCCGTCCGGGTGCCGACTCGACCAGCTCGTCATGAGCTGGACACCGCCGACGCTCCGGGCTCGGCCGGGGTCGGCGACCGCCAAGCGGCTCCGCCTCGCCCAGGACTTCCCCTTCGTCCTCCGCTCGATCTCCACCGTCGGGCCGGGGGGGCGGACGCGCCCGGTGCGCGCCGACCTCACGGCCTCGGGGGCATGGCAGGCGAACAGCGCGGCCGTCGTCTCGCCGTCCCCCTCGGGCCTCTCGGTGCAGGCCGATCTCGTCAGCCCGAACGGCCAGGCCACCGTCGCACCCTTCGACGTGCCCTCGGTCCTGCCCGCCGTCGCCACCAGGGCGCTCGTCAACCTCGACGCCTCGGCGAGCAACCCCGACCAGGCCCTCGCCGTCGGGCTCGACCAGTCTCAGCTCACGATCGAGGCTCGCTCGATCGTGCCCGCCCTCCCCTCGGTCGGCGCGGACTCCTCCATGATCGACCTCGGCCTCGCCGAGCGCGAGCAGTCCGGCCAGACGCTCGGGGTGACCTGGCAGGTGTGGTGCCACCGGCCGCCGAGCCGGGCGCTGCTGGACCGGCTCGGCGCCGAGGGCGTCCGCGTCCTCTCGGCACGGCATGCCAGCGCCGTGCTGACCGGCATCGACCACACCGGGCCGTCGTTCGGCTTCGACCTCTACGGTCTCGCGGCGGCGGGCGCAGCGCTGCTTGCACTCGGGGCCCTGCTGTTCGCCATGGCGTCCGACGCGCGGGAGCGCCGCATCGAGTACGCCGGCCTGGCGGCAGTCGGGGTGCCCCGCTCCACCCTGCTGCGGGCCCTCCTGCTCGAGTCGAGCACGCTGAGCCTCGTCGGGGCCGTGGCCGGGACGGCCGCCGCCGCGCTCAGCTCCTTCCTCGCTCTCCAGTTCCTGCCTGAGTTCCCGCCCGGGCGAGTCGGAGCCCCCCTCGCAGTCGGCCTGCCCTGGCCGGTGGTCGTCCTCACGGGTCTCGCCATGTTCGTCGTCCTCGAGCTGGCAGCGGTCGTCGCCAGCCTGGTGCTCGTGCGCGGCGCCCGCCCTGAGCTGTTGAGGCTGGCCCGGTGAGCGGGTTCCCGCCGGAGGCGTACATGCTGGAGGCGACGCCGGTGCACGAGGCGCGGCCACGGGCGGCCTTCGACATCGAGTGCGTCTCGCTCGTCCACCTCTACCACCTCCCTGACAGCGACGTCGTGGCGCTGCGGGGAGTGGACCTCGACATCGCAGCCGGGGAGCTGGTGGCGCTCCTCGGTCCTTCTGGGACGGGCAAGTCGACGCTGCTGCGGATCATCGCAGGGCTCCTCAAGCCCTCAGCAGGCAAGGTTCTCGTCGGGGGGCGCGACGTCGCCAGGATGTCGGCGGCGGAGTTGCGGCGCTACCGGGCGGTCGACGTCGGCATCATCCTCCAGGACCCGCTCGCCAACCTGCTGCCCTACGCCACCGTGCTCGAGAACCTCGAGTTCGCCGCCGAGGGTGCCCGCGCCCTCGAGTCGGCGCCTGCGCTGTCCGAGCGCGATCTCATCGCCCTGCTCGGTCTCGAGGCCTACGCCGACCGCCCCGTGGCCACGCTCTCGGGAGGCGAGCAGCAGCTGTCCGCCCTGGCGGCCGGCGCGGCGGCAGGGGGCCGGCTCCTCCTCGTCGACGAGCCGACGAGCCAGCTCGACCCCCACGAGCGCGACCGTGTCTCGGCCGCGCTGCACGACCTCCATGCCGGGAGCGGGGCGACGGTCGTCATGGTCACCCACGACCCGGAGCTTGCGGCCTCGGTCCCGCGGACGGTCACGATCCGCGACGGACGGGTCGGCGAAGAGGGCCGGCACGGGACCCAGTACGCCGTCGTCGGGCGGGACGGGACGATCCAGCTCCCGCCCGACGTCCTCGAGCTCGTCCCTCCCGACACGCTGCTGCGCATCGTCCGCCACGCCGACCGCATCGAGCTCGAGATCCCGGACGCCGGCGGGCCCTCCGACGGACAGGGAGAGGTCCGGTGACCGGCGGGCGGCTCAGGGCGGACGGCCTGCGCCTGTTCCTCGGCGAGCGCCAGCTCCTCGACGGGGTCGACCTCGAGGCCGACGGGGGCGAGATGGTGGCGGTGACCGGTCCGTCCGGGGCGGGGAAGTCGACGCTGCTCCTCGTCCTCGCCGGGGTGCTCCGGCCCGACGAGGGCGCCGTCGCCTACTCGACCGAGGCCGGCGTCGCACCGGTGATCGCCCTCGTCCCCCAGACGCTCGCCCTCGCAGCGAGCCTCACTGCGGCCGAGAACGTCGCCCTTCCCGTTCAGGTCCGGGGGTGCGACGCGAAGGAGCTGCAGCAGCGGGTGGCCGCCTCGCTCGAGGCGGTAGGACTCGGGGCGGCGTCCGACCGGCTGGTCACCGAGCTGTCCGGCGGCCAGCGCCAGCGGGTCGCCGTCGCGCGGGCGCTCGCCATGCGGCCGGACGTGATCATCGCCGACGAGGCGACGGCCGAGCTCGACGGCGAGAACCAGCGGATCGTGATGGACCTGCTCGAGGAGGAGGCGGCCCGGGGTACCCTCCTCGTCCTCGCGACGCACGACTCGCTCGTCGCCGAACGCTGCCGGCGGACCTACCAGCTCGACAGCGGGCACCTCGTGGCGGCCTCGTCGACGGCCGGGACGGCCGGGTAGCCACCGCCGGCGGGCGGCAGCTCGACGCGCGGTAGCTCGAACGGGACCTGCCAGGCTTGTCTCTCGAGGGTGGACCCGCTCGACGAGCTCCGGCGCGAGACGGCGGAGCACGGCTACGGGATCCGTCTCGGCGGCGGGAGCGGAGGCCGGGCCGCCTTCGTACCGCCCGAGCACGGTCTCCTCGTCATCGGACCGCCGCGCTCGGGCAAGACGTCGTCGCTCGTCGTCCCGAACGTGCTGTCGGCCTGTGGTCCGGTCATCGCCACCTCAACCAAGGCGGACCTGCTCCGCACCACCGCCCATGCGCGCTCGCGCGTCGGCGAGTGCCTCCTGTTCGACCCGGGCGGCCGCACGCCGCCGCTGCCCGGCGTGCGGCCGGTCGGATGGTCGCCGCTTCTCGCCTCGCACGACTGGGACGGTGCCACGCTGCTCGCCCAGACGATGGTGCTGACCGCCCGGCCCGCCTCCGAGCGCGGCGAGGCCTTCCACTGGAGCGAGCGGGCCCAGGCACTCCTCGCACCGGCCTTCCACGCCGCCGCCCTCGAGGAGATGGGGATGTCCCGACTGGCCGCCATGGTCGACCGGCGCCAGGGAACCGAGCTCCGGGCCGTGCTCGCCCGCCACGACGTGGAGATCCCTCTTCGCACCCTGGAGGGGATCCTCGAGACCGACGAGCGCGAGCAGAGCGCCATCTGGTCGACCGCCGCCTCCATCCTCTCCGCCTACCGGTCCGAGCGGGCGATCGCGTCGAGCACCGGAGAGGCCGTCGACTTCGAGCGCCTCGTGAGAGGCGGCGACACCCTCTACATCTGCTCGGGCTCCGAGGACCAGCGCCACGCCGCGCCGCTCGTCGCCGGGCTGATCCGCGACGTCAGGGCGGCGGCCTACCGGGCGGCGGCGGCGGGCGAGCTCGGATACGCCTGCGGCTCCCCGCCGGTCCTGCTCGTCCTCGACGAGCTCGCCAACATCGCTCCCCTGCACGACCTGCCCGCCCTCGTCTCGGAAGGGGGGAGCCAGGGCGTGGTGACGCTCGCATGCCTGCAGGACCTGAGCCAGGCGGTCGCCCGCTGGGGGCGTCTCGGAGAGGGCTTCCTCAGCCTGTTCAACACCAAGGTGGTCTTTCCGGGCGTCGGCGACACCCGCACCCTCGAGGCCTTCTCGCTCCTCGCCGGCGAGCACGAGGTCGAGTCCGTCACCCGGACCGACGGCGATCGCCTGGCGGGCCTCGCCGGCCTCCTCGGCGCCCGCCACCGGCAGCGGCGCAGCGTCGGCACCCGCAAGGAGCGCCGGCTGCCCGTCGACCTCATCGCCCGCGGGCTACCGGGTCACGCCCTGTGCATGGACGGGGCGCGCCCCTCGTTCGTCGAGACGCGGCCGTGGTGGCAGGACCGGGCCGTCCGGGCGGCTGCCGGCGAGGCCCCGGGCCACACCCGGGCGGCCGGCGGGGCCGTCGACTGGCGCGGGCAGAGGCTCGGCCGAGGCGGCGTCACCCGAACCGGCCGGTGAGGCGCCTGCGGCCTGTCACGAGGCGACGAGCCGGGAGCAGTCCCCTGCGGCGGTGTCGACGAGCACGACCTCCGCCGCTGCGTGCCTCGAGCCGGTCGACACCCCGACGATGACGAGCCCGTGCGACCCCCTGCGCACGATGGCGTCCGGGCGGAACGCCGGCGGCACGCCGATCCGGCCACCGTAGCGGCCGTCCGCGGTGATCCGGCGCAGCGTTCTGTCGCCTCCGTCGAGGACGATCGCGCCCCCGTCGCCGTCGGGCGCCACCGACAGCGGCCAGGAGAAGAGCGACGGTGCTCCCGGCCGGCTCGGGCCGTCGACCGGCCCGCCGGCAAGGGTGCGGACGTCGCCGCCGGGACCGACGACCCGCACGGCGTGGTTGCCGGTGTCGGCCACGAGGTACCCGCCACTGCCGTCGGGCGCGATGGCGTGCGGGCGACGGAAGCAGGCGAGGGGACCGCGCCCGTCCAGGTGGTCGTAGACCGAGCCGGCCAGCGTCGACACGAGCCCGTCCGGGGAGACGGTCCTCACCCGGTCGTTTCCCGTGTCGGCCACGAGCACGCACCCGTCCGGTCCGATCACGAGGTCCCGCGGGAAGCGGAAGCGGGCCGATCCGCCCTCGCCGTCGGCCTCGCCGTTCGCTCCGCCCGCCAGGACCCGCACCGACCCGTCGCCGCCGACCGTCACGACCCGGTGGTGAAGCCGGTCGGCTGCATACAGCCTGCCGTCGCGGCCGAGATCGAGCCCGACCGGCGAGAACCCTGCCGACCATCCCACCTCGTCCTCGACGAGGGTGCCGGGCGACACGAGCGGAGCGACGAAGCCGTGTCGGTCCATCCTCCAGATGGCACCCTCTCGCGGCAGCGACCAGAGCACGGTGCCGTCGTCGCCCGCCGCCACGCCTCCGACCGACAGCGCCGGCCCGGTCGGTGAGCAAGCCGCCGGCGCGCCGGAGGTCGTCGACCGAGCGTGGGCGACCGCGAGCGCCTTCAACTCCTCCCCCTTGTCGGCGCACCAGCCGGCGACCGAGGGGCAGCCCCGGGTGGCGGTGTCGACGAGGAGCCGGGCGAGCTCGGCGAGGTGTGACCGCTCTGCGACGAGCAGGTCGTGCTCGACCGGATCGAGGGCGCCGATCTCCGCCTCCTCCCCAGGCGGCGCCTCGGCCTGATGGGCGAGGCGAAGGGCGGCTTCCTCGAGCCGCCGGACGTCGCCGGCCGTGCTCGCGACGCGCACCTCTTCTGCCAGTTCGAGTATCAGTGGTGCTCGCATCGGAACTCCTCTCGTGACGGGGCCCGGACCACGGCGTCAGGCGCGGCGGAATCCGAGCGCAGCGGCGGCCTCCATGTTCAACATCGACGGGTCCCAGGGCGGATCCCACACGACGGTCACCCGTACCTCCGACGAGCCGCCGAGCGCCGCCTCGACGGCCGCCCGGGCCATCACCGGCAGGCTCTCCGCCGCCGGGCACCCGGGTGTGGTGAGCGTCATCTCGATCGCGAGCACCCCGTCCTCCTCGGAGATGGAGTAGACGAGGCCGAGCGAGACCACGTCAAGGCAGAGCTCGGGGTCGTACACCGACGAGAGCGCCTCACGCGCACGCTCGACCGGAGCGGTGGTCACCGCTCCCGGTACGCCGGCGCCGTCGCGACCGGCGGTCACCGCGGCCTCCTGAATGTCACCTTCCAGTCGCCCTCTCCGAGGGGCTCGGCGTCGTAGGCGAACCCCTCCGAGGACAGCACGCCCTCGAGCGGAACCGGCTCGAAGGGAGCGAGCACGACGAGCTCCTCGCCTTCCAACAGGGCGGCGACGGCCGACATGATCGTGGCGAACGGCTCCTCGCCCGCCGCGAGGATCGGCCGCGCATCGACGATGGCCATGCTCACTCCTCTCTCCCGGTCGGTCCCGGCTATTTTTCTACTCCTTACTAGATATTACTCGATATCGGCCATGATGCAAGGATCGGAGCAGGCCTGGGCAGACTTTGTTCTGGTGTAGCCTAGATATTCATGCAGACGGCCACACCCGAGGACGAGCTCCAGCGCGAGGCACGGGCGCTCGGGGACCCGACCCGGCACCGCCTCTTCCGCTACATCGCGGACGCGCCCGGGCCGGTCGGGGTGGCGGAGCTCACCGAGTTCGCCGGGCTCAACCACAATGCGGTGCGCCAGCACCTCGCCGTCTTGAGACAGGCGGGCCTCGTCCTCGAGGAGACCGAGTCGCGCTCTCGTCCCGGGCGGCCCCGGTTGCTCTACCGCCTGCATCCCGAGGCGTCCGGCCGGTGGGGCACCGACAGCCCGTACGCGTGGCTGGCACGGCTCTTGAGCGAGGCGATCCGCCACCAGCAGTCGCCACGACTCGTCGGGCGCCGGGAAGGCCGGCGGGCGGCTGCCCGCCTCGCCGGGTCCGGTGACCCCGTCGACCTGCTCGAGACCGAGATCACCCATCGCGGCTTCCGACCCTCGCGCTCGGAGAAGGGGCCGCGGGTCGACTTCCTCCTCGGCCGCTGCCCGTTCGCAGACGTGGCGGAGGCCGACCCCGCCACCGTGTGCCAGCTCCACCTCGGGCTCGCCGAAGGGCTCGCCGAGGCGCTCGGCGACCTCGAGGTGGAACGGCTCGTCCCGAAGAACCCCCGCAGGGCCGGCTGCCGGCTGAGCGTCCGTCGGGGCGGGGGGACCACCGCCAGCTGAACCTCGACCCGGCGCAGGCGCCGTCGTGAGCGTCAGCCCAGCCAACGCGCGGAGCCTCACCAGGCGTGTCGAGCGGGCTGGCTCGGACCGGCGATCCCTCCCGCGCGCTCGGGGGAAGCCCGGTGGTCGCTGTCGCCGCGAGGGCGGGTCCGCTTTTCTCTAGTCTCTGTTAGATTTATATACGACAGGACACGAGGAGGAGAGAGATGACCGTCACCGACACCGAGGCCTTCGAGGCCATCGTGAGACACCACCGCCAACTGCTCGAGGACGTGACCGGCGCCGGGGCCGAGCTCGCCGGCGCCGTCGCCGAAGGCGGCTCCTACGAGCGGCACGCAGCCGAGCTCGTGGCCGTCATCGCCGAGGAGGTGTTGCCGCACGCCCTTGCCGAGGAGGCGTCGATCTACGCCGCCGCCTCGGGGTTCACCGAGCTGGCTCAGCTCGTGACACAGATGTCCGGCGAGCACGCCGAGCTCGCCGCCACGGTCGAGCGGATCGCCACCGCCCCAGACGGCCCGGCGGCGGCGGCCGGGGCCGCCGCCTTCCAGTCTCTGTTCGCCCGCCACGTCGACAAGGAGAACGAGCGGATCCTCCCCATCCTGAGAGACGACTCCGGCGTCTCGCTCGCCGCTCTTCTCGAGCAGATGCACCGTCGCCTCGTCGGCTCCGGCACCGAGGACAGCACGGCCGCGGGGCCCGGACTCGAGGACAGCACCGCCGCGGGGCCCGGACTCGAGGATCGCCTCGTCGACCTGCTCCTCGGCACCGCCGACGAGCTCGTCGGTTCCGGAGAGGGCGACCGGGGCTGCCGACTGGCGGCATCCACGTGGGCAGCGCTGCGGACGGCTCGCCCCGACCTCGCCGAGAGGGTCACTGCCGCGCTCCACCGCCTGGCACGCGCCGTCCCCACCGCGCCCGTCTCGCTGCAGCCACGCCACGGCGAGCTGCCGGCCACGCCGGTGCTCGACGTGCGGGAGCTCGCCCCTGCGCGGCGTCACGAGGCGATCTTCGGCGCCTTCGACGCGCTCGCACCACAGGGCCGCTTCGTGCTCGTGAACGACCACGACCCGAAGCCCCTCCGCTACCAGTTCGAAGCCGAGCACTCCGGTGAGTTCAGCTGGGAGTACCTGGAGCGGGGTCCGCGCACCTGGCGGGTGCGCATCGGGCGCGAGCCCGCCGCCCAGGCAGGTTGACACCGGCACGGGCGGGGCGCCACGCCGGGCGCCCCGCCCGTGCACGGCGCCGCTCAGGCCCGTCCCTCGCCGGCGAGCTCGAGCGAGGCCAACCGGGCTGGCCTCAGCATCCGGAGCGGTGTGAGGCAGAGGTTGGCTGCGGTGACGAGGCCGGTCACGACGAGCAAGGCGCCGGCGGACAGGGTCGCTGCGGGCAGACCTCCGGCGAGTCCGACGCAGAGCGCGGTGACACCCGCCGTGACCGTCAGGTGGGAGAGCACGGCCGCCCGGCGGGAGTAGAGGTCGGCGAAGGCGAGTGGGCGCCCCGAGGGTCCCGTGGTGACGCCCCTCGCGCGAAGCGCGGTCCAGACGATGAAGGGCACGACCTTGTGAGCGTGGCCGACGAGCGCCTCGAGCAGCCAGCCTCCGAAGGCCGCGACGGAGGCCGCCACGAGCGCCAGGCCCTCTCTCTCGTCACCGGGCAGGACCAACGCGCCCGCCAGCGCGAGCGCCCCGCCGACGGGGAGCCAGGCGGCCGAGGTCAGGACGTAGGCGAGATGCAGGTCGGCACGCCGGCGCCGGTGGCCGACGTAGGTGGCGAGCGAGACGAGGTGGGCGGCCAGACCGGCGACGATGAGGGCGGCCCCGGCGGCTGCGAGCGGGACGATCCCGAGCAGCACGCCCGGCGCGGCGAGCGCCACCCCTGCGGGAAGGGTGAGGAGGGCGACCGAACCCGCCCGGTGGCGGCCGGGGAGGTGGGCGAGGAAGAACATCGGCCACAGCTTCTCGGCCACCGCGACGTAGCTGAGACCGAGCCAGCAGAAGAGGCCCACGAGAGCGTGCGCGAGGACGACATGCCCGGACAGCTCGAACCAGCGCCCGCTCCGGTCGGCCAGGTAGACGAGGCCGAAGCCACCGGTGAGGGCCAGCCCGGCGAGCGCGAGGCGCAGCCCCACGACCGGCAGGCCCTTGCCCCGAACCGAGAGCGGCGCCGAGAGGTTGACGAGGATGAGGGCGAAGGCCGCACCGGCGAGGCCGCCGCCGGCCCCGACGAGCGACTCGTGGCCGAGTGCGAAGCCGAGGGGCAGCAACCATGCCGCCGCGGTCCAGGACCCGAAGCTCGCCCAGGCGAGGCGGATCGAGCGCAGCGGCCGGCCGGTGACGACCGGCACGAACTGGTGCATGGCTCCGAGCACGCCGGTCGAGAGCGTCGCCAGGAGGCCGAAGTGGGCGGCAGCCACGACCGGATCGGCCGTCGGGTCGCCGGCGGCGGCCCCGCCTGCGAGAGCGAGGGACACCCCGCATGCGACCAGCCCGAGCGCGGCGGCGAAGAAGAATGCGAGCGGGACCGACGGCGGAGGCACCGCACCGGGAACTCCACTCGGGCGCCCCTGCCACCTGCCCGTGCCGGGTGGCCCGCTCGCCTGCACGCTGGCGTCGCTCATCGACGGCTCCTCCTTGCCCGCCAATATTCTAGTACATCCTAGATAAAAAAGACCTGGGCGGCGGCCCGGCCTGTGGCGGGCCTCGGGAACCGGCGGCATACGGGCTCCCGCCGGCGGAGCGCTCGCTGTGTGCTCCCGGGCCCCGAGCACTCCCCGTTGGGGCCCCCGGGGAACCCCCGGCCGCGGGTGTCCCGCGGTCGC
>JAKACF010000075.1 GCA_021821585.1 Actinomycetes bacterium | reverse complement strand
CGAGCGGGATGAGCAGCCCCTCGGAGTAGTCCATCGTGAAGACGACGCTGCCGGGGAAGAGGCAGAAGACGAGGACCGCCTTGCGGGCCACCTCGGGGCCCCACCAGTCCGTGGCGAGGCGCTGGACGAGGACGGTGGCCACGAGGCCTCCGACGAGGGAGACGACGAGCCCGCCGATGACGTAGGACGACATGAGGAGATGGCTGACGAGCCACATCACCATCGAGTAGAGGGGGAAGAAGCCGAGTGTCGTCTGGGCGTGCGAGATCTGGGTCGGGTAGCCGAGGGTGGCGACCCGGATGTACCACCACCCGTCCCAGTTCCCGAACTCGTGCGAGATCGAGAGCTTCGGGACGACGCTGCCGAAGGCGACGTCGCACACGACCGCCAGCACGATGAGGGCGAGGCGGGTGGACCCGTAGACGAGGAAGGGCCAGGCGAGCTCCTGCCGCCACCGATCGAGGCGGCTCGGCCCGGTCGCCCGGCGGCCCGGCACCTCGAGGGGCCGGCTCGTCCGCCGGTCGGCCACGGCGGGCTCGACCGCGCTCACGAGGAGGTCGACGTCGGTCGCGGGGCGCGCTTGGCCTAGCCACTGACCGACCGTCATGGCGGTGGAGTCTAAATGCGCCGCACGCTCCGCGTGGCAATCGGGCGGCGCCGTTGCGGCCCGGGCACGGGCGCCGTCGCCGTCCTCGTGCCGGGGCCGCCTCCAGGCGTCGGTCCAGGTCACCGGGGACCGCCGCCGCATCTCACGCCTGCCCCGTGCCCGGTGGGGAACCCGGGGGCCAGACTCTGTGTATCTGCTGTGAATGGCCGGCGCCATTCGGCCAAACCCACCGCGAAGCCACCGGGGGCTTCTGCTGCACAGGAGTAAATGGACGGCGCCGTCATCGTTCCTCAACAGCCGCTGGCGGGCGCCGGCCGGTGAGGGCGGCGGTGCCGCCCCGGCCGAGGACGGCCGCCCGGAGCCGGGGTGCGTTCGCGAGCGCCGCCCGGGCGGCGTGGGCCCCGGGGGCGCCGTGCACGCCCCCGCCGGGATGGGCCGAGGCCGAGGCGAGGTACAGGCCGGCCACCGGCGTCTCGGCCCGTCCCGAGCCGGGCACCGGGCGGAAGACCAGCTGCTGGTGGAGCTGGGCGGTGCCCCCGTTGATGGCGCCCTCGTGGAGGTTGGGGTCCTCGGCGTCGAACCGGCCCGGGCTGTAGACGTGCCGGGCGAGGACCCGGTCACGAAAGCCCGGGGCGTGCTCCTCGATGCGCCGCTCGATCCGTTCGACGAAGCCCGGCACCCAGGCGTCCTCTCGCACGTCGAGGTCGCCGCCGGTGTCCCCTCGCAGCTCGCGGGCGACGTGGGTGTAGGCCCAGGCGGTCTCGCAGCCGACCGGGGCGCGGGACGGGTCGGCCTTGGCCTGCTGGCCGAAGACGAGGAAGGGCCGGGCCGGGAGCCGCCTCGTGGCGAGGGCGGCTGCGTGCTCGGTCAGCTCGTCGAGCCCGTCGGCGACGTGCACGGTGCCGGCCTCCCGGACCGCCTCGGACTCCCAGGGCACCGCCGCCGACAAGGCCCAGTCCACCTTCACCGTCGAAGCGTCCCAGTGGAACGAGCGGACGTCGGCGAGGAGGGACGCCGGCAGGTGCTCCGGCCCGACCAGCTGGAGGTAGAGCGCCGGCGCCGAGACGTCCGCCAGGACGGCCCGGGCCTCGATCTCGTCGCCCTCGGTCGTGCGGACGGCGACCGCCCGCCCCCGCCGCACCACGACCCGGCTCACCTCCCGCCGGCAGTGCACCTCGCCGCCGCGGCGTCCGAGGCGGGCGACGAGGGCCTCGGTGAGCGCTCCCGCCCCTCCCTCGGGGACGGGGAAGCCGACGTCCTGGGCGAGGCAGGCGAGCAGGAAGCCGAAGGCGCCGCTCCCGGCCGACTCCGGCGGCACGTCGGCGTGCATCGCCGAGGCGCCGAGCAACAAGGCGGCGCCGTCGCCGCCGAACCACTCCTCTGCCATCCGCCGCACCGGGAGCAGGAGGTCGCGGGCGAGGTGGAGGAGGCCCGATGGGCCGAGGCGCCGGAGCATCCCGGCTCCGGCCCGGATCGGGGGGAAGGGCGAGAAGAGCGCCTCGACGACGCCGTCGCGCACCGAGCGCCAGCGCTGCATCATCTGCTCCCACCTGGCGCCGTCACCCCGGTGGTCGGCCTCGAGGGAGCGGGCCGTCTCCTCGACCCGGCGCGAGACGGCGACGCTGCGGCCGCCCGGCAGCGGGGAGGCGAGGACGAGCGGCGCGTGCCGCCACGTGAGCCCGTGGGCCTCGAGGCCGAGCGAGGACAGCACCGGTGAGACGGCCGCCAGCGGGTAGAAGGCGGAGAACAGGTCGTGGCGGAAGCCCGGCAGCGTGAGCTCACCGGTGCGCACGGCGCCGCCGGCTTCGCCGTTGCGCTCGAGCACGAGGACCTCGAGGCCCTCGTCGGCGAGCAGGTTGGCCGCCACGAGCCCGTTGTGGCCCGCACCGATCACGACCGCGTCGGGCATCCCGGGAGTCTCACACGCCGACGCCGGCTACGACGGGCCGGTGACGGCGGTGGTCCGGTGGGCGACGACGGCGCGGCTGCGCTGTGGCGTGCCGGCGCGCACGCGTGAGAGGAACCTCGTCTCGCGCACCGCGAGGAGCACCCGGCCCGCGAGGCGCAGCGCGGGCCGGGCGAGGGGCCCGCTTCGGGCGTCGGCGTCGATGACGAGGTCCGTGCCGGTGCCCGAATGGGCGAGGCGGAGCTCGACCCGCGTCGTGGCGAGGGGTCCGAGAGGGGCCTCGAGGAGGAGCCGGCGGGGCGGGGCGCTCTCGAGGACGCTGGCCCTCGCGGTGGGCCAGCGCCGCCCTCCGGGAGCCACGGGGCCGCCGCCGTCGGCCCTGACGGCGAGCGCCGCCCAGACCTCCTCGGGGGTCGCCGGCAGGTGGGTCGCGCGGGTGGGCATCGCTTCGACGCGTACCCTCCGGCGATACGGTGCGAACCGTGACCTACCAAGCGGCAGAGTGGTTGGACCAGTTCGCGGCCATGCTCGGGGTCGAGGCGCCGACCGAGCAGGAGGTGAACGACCTCCTCGGACTGGCGGGGATCGCCGCGCACGCCTCGGAGCGGACCGCCGCGCCCATCTCCTGCTGGCTCGTGGCCAGGGCGGGTGTGAGCCCGGCCGAGGCCAAGGCGAAGGCCGCCGCCCTGGCGGCGGAGCCGGAGGAGGACTGACGAGCCGCCCGTCGCCCGCCCGTCGCCCGGCCGGGCTGCTGCTCACGGGCGGCGCCAGCACGCGCCTTGGGAGGGACAAGGCGACCCTTCCGATCGGGCCCGGTGGGTCGGCGCTCGCCCGGCACCTCGGCGAGATGCTGGCCGAGGTCACCGAGACCGCCTACGAGGTCGGGCCGGGCGCCTCCTCGCTCGAGGTGGCACCGGGCCGAGACCCGCGGGAGGGGCCGCTCGCGGCGCTCGCCCTCGGCGCCCGTGCCCTCGCCGCCGCCGGTTTCGCCGGACCGGCGCTCGTGCTCGCCACCGACCTGCCGCGGCTCACGCCGGCCTTGCTCGGGACCATCGCCGCCTGGCCGAGCCCGCCCGGCTGCTCGGTGGCGCCGGTGGTCGCCGGCCGGCCCCAGTTCCTCTGCGCCCGCTGGTCGCCGGCGGCCCTCGCCGCCGCCGTCGAGCTGGCGTCCGCCGGCGAGCGGCGGGTTCAGGCCGCTTTCTCGGTCGGCGAGGCGCACCTCGTCGGTCCCGACGAGCTCCCCTCTTTCGACCTCGAGGTCGAGCTCGGCGATGCCGATGACGAGGCGGCTCTCCGCCGGCTCGGCTTCGGCGCCCTCTTTCGCACCTGAGGGGCCGCCTCCTCGGCGAGGAGCTCGATGACGGCACGCTCGACGCGGTGGCGGAGCCTCAGCTCACCGGCGTCGCCGCCCGATCCGGCGCCGAGCGCGTGGGCGATGCTCTCGCCCGCTTCGAAGCGGTCGAAGACCCTCGGGTCGACGTATGAGGCCCGGCAGACGGCCGGGCTGTTGCCGAGCTTGGAGGACACCTGCCTGCAGACGGCCGAGGCGACCCGGCGCGAGGCCGGCGTCGAGCGTCGGGAGGAGCGAGCCACCTCGACGGCTGCCAGCACGGTGGCGGACCAGGTTCGGAAGTCCTTGGCGGAGAACTCCTCCCCGGCGAGGTCCTTCAGGTAGGCGTTGACGTCGTCGGCCTTCACGTCGACGAAGCGGCCGTCCTCCTTCCAGGCGAGCAGGTCCCTCCCCCCGCCACGGCGCTGATCGAGGCCCTTCACGATGGGGGCGACGTCCCGGTCGACGACGCTCACCTGCCGGCGGAGGCCGCCCTTGGCCGGGTAGTCGAAGTGCATCGTCGACCCGCTCACCCGGACGTGGCGGCGCTCCATGGTCGACAGGCCGAAGGTCTCGTGCTCTTCGGCGTACTCCTCGCCCCCGATGCGGAAGTAGCCGACGTCGAGCAGCCGGACGGCGGCCGCCAGCACCTTCTCCTTCGGGTAGCCGGGCAGGGCGAGGTCCCGCGCCAGGCGGCGCCGGACCGAGGGGAGGCGCCGACCGAAGCGGACCATCCGCTCGAACTTCTCGAGGTCGCGCTGACGGCGCCAGGCGTCGTGGTAGCGGTACTGGCGGCGCCCGGCCGCATCGGTGCCGACTGCCTGGATGTGGCCGTTCTCGAACGGTGAGATCCACACGTCCCTCCACGCCGGTGGGATGGCGAGGGAGGTGATCCGCTCCTCGGTCGCCGGATCGACCGGGGTGCCGTCGGGGAAGGAGTAGCGGAACCCCTTCCCCCGGCGGCGCCGCGAGATGCCGGGGAGGGAGCAGTCGGAGCGACGCAGGCGGGCCACGGCTCATCCCTTCCCCCTCACAGCTCGTAGAAACGCCGCTCCACCACCCTGCGCGCCCGGCGGGTCACCCGGCGGTAGCGCTCGCGCAGCTCGCTCGGGTGCTCGCCGAGCGAGCGGGCGAGCCGGGTGAGCGCCTCGCTCGAGCGCGGGAGGGAGTCCGAGCCCGACCGGTGCACCGGCCCGCCGGCGCCGGCGACGTAGTTGCCGACGAGGTGCCACCGGTTGCGGGTCGCCTCGAGGAAGTCGAGCGCCTCGGCGAGGTCGAGCGCCTCCTCGCCGGGGAGCCCGCCCGCCTCGGTCACGAGCCCGAGCGCCCGCCGGGTGCTCGGGGAGCGGACCCCGGAACGGAGCTGCAGGAGCTGGACGGTCCACTCGACGTCGGAGAGCGAGCCCCTGCCGAGCTTCAGGTGGAACTGCGGGTCCTCGCCGGCGGGGATGCGCTCCCGCTCGGCGCGTGCCTTCAGCCGACGGATCTCGCGCAGGTCGTCCGGGCCGTAGCGGTGCTCCCAGACGGTCTCCTCGACGAGGTCCATGAAGCGCTCGAGCAGCTCGCCGTCGCCGCACAGGGGCCGGGCCCGCACGAGCGCCTGCCGCTCCCAGACCGACGCCCACCGCCGGTAGTACTCCCGGTAGGCCGCGAGCGAGCGGGCGAGCGGCCCGTGGCGGCCCTCGGGGCGAAGCGAGGCGTCGACCGTCCAGATCCGCTCGGGCGGCGTGGTCCCGTTGAGGATCCGGAACAGCGAGCCGGCCACCCGCTCGGCCTCGGCGGCGTCCCCGGCGCCCTCGCCCGAGTAGACGAGGAGGATGTCGAGGTCGCTCCCGTAGGCGAGCTCGGAGCCGCCGAGGCGCCCCATGGCGACGAGCCCGAGCGGAAGGCGGGGCGAGGCGGCGTGCAGGGCGCCGGCGAGGACGGCGTCCCCGAGCGCGGCCAGCTCGGCTGAGACGGCAGCCGGTCCCGCCATGTCGAGCAGGTCGGAGGCGGCGATCCGGAGGGTCTCCTCGCCGACGATGCGCCGGAGCCCCCGGGAGGCCGCCTCGGGCGAGCCGTCCGCCGCCACGACCGCCTCGGTGACGAGGGCCGCCGGCGGCGGGGAGGCGAGCTCGGAGTCGTCGCCGAGGTGGAGCGCCTCTGCCGGGTGGCGCAGGGCGAGCTCGCCGACCTGGCGGCTCGAGCCGAGGACGACACACAGGCGGCGGGCGAGCTCGGGCGAGTCGCGGAAGGCGGCGACGAGGACGTCGCGCCGGTGGGCGGCCGCCGCCATGGTCCGGAGACCGAGTAGCCCGAGGTCGGGGTCGGGCGTCTCCGAGAGCCAGCCGAGCAGCACGGGGAGGAGCTGCTGCATGAGCCGTGAGGTGCGGGTGAGGCCGCGGGTCAGCTCGGCGAGAGCCTGGCGGGTCCGCTCCGCCTCTTTGAACCCGAAGGCCGCCAGCCGCTCGCTGGCGGCCTCCTCGCCGAAGCGCCCCACCTGTCCGGCGCCGGCGAAGGCCTCGAGGAGGGGGCGGAAGAACAGGCGCTCGTGGATCGAGCGGACCGAGGACTGGTAGCGGGCGAGCACCGTGTCGAAGCGGTCGCTCCGGGGCGGCGCCCCGCCCGCCGGGCTGAAGCCGAGCACCCTCGCCAGGTGGCCCCTCGCCCGGTCGGCGGCCGGCACGGTGTGGACCTGCGCCCCTTCGACGATCTGGAGGCGGTGCTCGACGGTGCGCAGGAAGCGGTAGGCGAGGGAGAGCACGGTGGCGTCGGCCCCCTCGACGTAGCCGGCGGCGGCCAGCTCGAACAGGGCGGCGAGGGTGGGGCGGACCCGGAGTGCGGGGTCGGCGCGCCCGTGGACGAGCTGGAGGAGCTGGGCGGCGAACTCGATGTCCCGGATGCCGCCGGGTCCCCGCTTGAGCTCCCGGTCGGCGAGCCCCTGGCGGGCGACGAGCTGCTCGGCGCGGGCCTTCATCGACCGGAGCTCGGCGAGCGCCTCGGCGTCGAAGCGCCGCGACCAGACCGCCTCCCCGGCCGCCTTCTCGAAGCCGTCGCCGACCCCGGTGTCCCCGGCGGAGGCCCTCGCCTTCACGAGCGCCTGGAACTCCCACGGCCGGGCCCAGCGCTCCCAGTAGGCCTCGTAGGAGGACAGGCTCCTCACGAGGACCCCGTTGCGGCCCTCCGGCCGGAGGTCGGCGTCGACCCGGAAGCACCTGCCGGCGACCGAGAGGACCGAGCGGGCCGTGGCGTTGGCGGCCGTGACGTCCGCCCCGTCGGCGGCGACGAAGACGACGTCGACGTCGCTCGCGTAGTTGAGCTCCTCCGCCCCGTGCTTGCCCATCGCGATGACCGCCAGCGTCCCCTCGGCGCCCGCCAGGCGGAGGGCAGCCGCCAGCACGGCGTCGGCGAGAGCCGAGAGCCCGGCGCCGACCTCCTCGAGGGCCGCCCTGCCGGACAGGTCCTCGCCGACGATCGAGAGGTAGACGAGACGGTGCCGCCGCACGAGCTCCTCGGGGCTCTCGGCGTCCCGGACGGCGGCCAGCTCCGCCGCCCCGGCCGGCCCCGAGAGGGCGGCGAGCGCCTCCGGGTCGGACACGACGAGCCGGGCGAGCGACCGGCTGGCGGCGGTGACGGCGGCGAGCCGTCCGGCGAGCTCGCCGTCGAGCGCGTCGAGGCCGCCGTCGCGCTCGTCGAGGCGCTCGAGGACGACCCGGACGGCGTCCGGGTCGGCCGAGGTCCTGGCGGCGTCCTCGAGCAGCCGGGGCAGCGTCGTCATGAGCTGGGCCGAGCGTACCGAGCGGGCGAGCCGTGCGCCGGTACGCTTCGGTCATGGCCCGCCTTCGCGTCGCGCTCTGCCAGCTCGACACGGTGGTCGGCGACCTCGACGCCAACGTGGCGAAGATCCTCGCCGCCATGGGGCAGGCGGAGTCGGACGGCGCCGACCTGGCGGTCTTCCCCGAGCTCGCCGTCACCGGCTACCCGCCCGAGGACCTCCTCTTGAAGCCCTCCTTCGTCGAGGAGAACCTGGCGGCGCTCGAGCGCGTGGCCGCCGCCAGCGGCACGATGGCCTCGATCGTCGGCTATGTCGACGAGAACGGCGACCTGTACAACGCCGCCGCGGTCGTGGGCGGCGGCAAGCTGCACGGGGTCTGGCACAAGCAGCTCCTCCCGAACTACGGCGTCTTCGACGAGCGCCGCTACTTCGCCGCCGGCAGGGACCCGTCGGAGGTCTACGTGGTCGGCGGCGTGCGCATCGGGGTGACCATCTGCGAGGACGCCTGGGGCCCGGCCGGGCCGGTCGCCCGCCTCGGGTCGGGCGGGGCCGAGCTCGTGGTGGTGCTGAACGCCTCGCCCTTCCGCCAGGGCGTGCTGTCGACGCGGCGCCGGATGCTCGCCACCCGGGCGGCCGACTCCTCGACGGCCCTCGTCTACGTCAACCTCGTGGGCGGCCAGGACGAGCTCGTGTTCGACGGGGGCTCGATGGTCTTCGACCACGACGGCGTGCTCGTCGCCTCCCTCGGCCAGTTCGAGGAGGCCACCCGCGTCGTCGAGATCGACATCCAGCCCGCCTACCGCAAGCGGCTCCTCGACCCCCGCGGCTACGAGGGCGCCCCCGTGCTGCCGGGCGTCCTCGTGAGCGACCGGCGCGAGACCGGCGAGCACCCCGGCGGCGAGGTGACCTCGGTCGCCCGCCAGCTCACCGAGGAGGAGGAGGTCTACCGCGCCCTCGTCGTCGCCACCCGCGACTACGTCGAGAAGGGGCGCTTCCGGGCGGTGCTCATCGCCCTCTCGGGCGGGGTCGACTCCTCCCTCGTCGCCACCGTCGCCGTCGACGCGCTCGGTCCCTCCCGGGTGCACGGCGTCCTGCTCCCCTCCCGCTACTCGAGCGCGCACTCGCTGGCGGACGCCGAGCAGCTGGCGAAGAACCTCGGCATCGAGACGCGGACGATCCCGATCGAGGCAGCCCACGGGGCGCTCTCGGGGCTGCTTGCGGCCGCCGTCGGTGGCGCCGGCGAGCTCCCGGCCGGGCTCACCGACGAGAACCTGCAGGCCCGCATCCGGGGCAACCTCGTCATGGGCCTCTCGAACGAGCTCGGCATGCTCGTGCTCACCACCGGCAACAAGAGCGAGATGGCGGTCGGCTACGCCACGTTGTACGGCGACATGGCCGGCGGCTTCGCCGTCATCAAGGACGTCCCGAAGACCCTCGTCTACGACCTCGCCCGCTGGCGGAACGAGGTGGCCGGGACCGACCTCATCCCTCAGCACGTCATCGACAAGCCGCCCTCGGCCGAGCTGCGGCCGGGCCAGCGCGACGACGAGAGCCTCCCGCCCTACAGCGTGCTCGACCCGATCCTGCAGGGCTACGTCGAGCAGGACCGGACGATCGAGGAGCTCGTCGAGGCCGGCCACGACGAGGCGGTCGTCCGCCGCGTGGTCGAGCTCGTCGACCGGGCCGAGTACAAGCGCCGCCAGGCCGCGCCGGGGCCGCGGGTGACCACCCGGGGCTTCGGCAAGGACCGGCGCATGCCCATCACGAACGGCTTCCGCCACGAGCGCACCCCGCCCCGCACGACCCGCGTCGTCGAGGACGAGGCGTGAGCGACGACCTGCTCGAGGCGCTCGCCGGCCCGGCTCGCCCGCTCGGCCTCCTTGAGTCCGCCCGGGTGCTCGGCGGGCTCAGGTGGGTGGAGCTCACCAGCTTCGAGCTGCTCGGCCGCCTCGCCACCGGAGCGGGCGAGGGCGGCCCCCTCGACGCCGCGACGGCCGTCTGGGCCTCGGGGGCGAGCCTCGGGCACGCCTGGAGGGCGCACGAGCTCGAGCGGCTCCTGCCCGTGTCGGCCGGCCTCCCCTCGGCGGCCGAGTGCACGGTGGCGCCGGGCCGGCTCGTCGAGGCCTTCGTCGGGGAGCTCGCCCGCCATGTCGCCGTGCCCGGCGAGGGGCTCGCCTCCTTCTACGACCTGCTCGTTCGTGCCTACGAGGTGCGGGCGGTGCATCCCCTGGAGGCCGCCGACGGGGCCGTCGTGCGCACCCTCGGCCGCCTCGTCGCCGACCTCCGGGCCGCCGCCCTGCCCGCTCCGGCGGAAGCAGTCCCTGGTAGGGGCGCTTGACTCCACCGTTACACTGAGCCACGAGCGAACGGCAAGGCGATCTCGAAGGCTGCTTCCCTAGGAAGACCAGCAGCAACTGGCAAGCCTCAGGGCCAAGGGACGCTGGTCGTCCTCGACGGCACCTAGCCGCATCGAACACCCCCACACTGCGATACACGGAGGATTCGGATTTTGGCGAAGGAGCGAGTCGAGCGGGACGAGGAAGACCTGGTACGTCTCTACCTCACCGACATCGGCCAGTATCCCCTGCTCAACAAGGACGACGAGGTCCGTCTCGCCCAGGCCATCGAGGCCCGCTGGGAGGCCGAGGAGGAGCTCAAGTCCAAGAAGGGCATCACCCCCGCTCGTCGGCGGGAGCTCAACCGGACGATCCGGGAGGGTGAGGGCGCCCAGCGCACCTTCGTCCAGTCGAACCTCCGGCTCGTGGTCTCGATCGCGAAGAAGTACCAGGCCTCCGGCCTGCCGCTTCTCGACCTGATCCAGGAGGGGAACCTCGGGCTCATGCACGCCGTCGAGAAGTTCGACTGGCGCAAGGGGTTCAAGTTCTCCACCTACGCCACCTGGTGGATCCGCCAGGCCATCACGAGGGGTATCGCCAACACCGGGCGCACCATCCGCCTCCCCGTGCACGCCGGCGACACCCTGGCGCGGGTCCAGAAGGCCCAGGCCCGGCTCGAGCTGAAGCTCGGCCGGCCGGCGACGCTGTCCGAGCTCGGGGCCGAGGTCGAGCTGCCCGAGGACAAGCTGATCGAGGCGCTCCGCTTCCGGGCCGAGCCGCTGTCGCTCTCCGAGCCGCTGCGCGAGGACGGCGACGCCGAGCTCGGCGACGTCGTGGAGGACCGTTCGGCCGAGTCGCCCTTCGAGGTGGCCGCCACGGCGCTGCTGCCGGTCGAGATCAACCGGCTGCTCGCCCCCCTCGACGAGCGCGAGCGGGAGATCCTCCGGCTCCGCTTCGGCCTCGACCGCGGCGAGCCGCGGACCCTCGAGGAGGTGGGCGAGCACTTCAACCTCACCCGGGAGCGGATCCGCCAGATCGAGGCCCGGGCGATGTCGAAGCTGCGCCATCCCTCGAGCGACACCGGCGCCCGCGACCTCCTGACGGTCTGACGGCGCCGGGGCACCGACCCGGCGCCGGCGGGTACGATCCCGCCATGCTGAAGAAGATCCTCATCCTCGCCGTCCTCGTCGCGCTCGGGGCGATCGCCGCCAAGCGGCTCCGCGGCTAGACACCCCTGGGGCGTAACTCGTCAAGCAGCCGACGGTTCTGTCGCCACGTTCCAGGCGATGCTTTCGTCGTAGAGGCACTGGTGCTCGAGACAGCCGTGGAGGATGCCGACCCACCGGTT
>JAKACF010000074.1 GCA_021821585.1 Actinomycetes bacterium | reverse complement strand
CACGGGGAGCGCCGACCCCGAGCCGCCGTGCTGGCCCGGCGAGGGCGGCCTGGAGGCGCTCTCGGAGTGGGGCCTTTCCGCAGGGCGCGTCGAGGCCGCCCTCGCCTCCGGGGTGCTCCGGGCCCGCTGAAGTCCGACGGAGGCGCCTTCTTCGGCGCGGGGTAGCCTTCGGGTGTGCAAGGGCCGCCGACCGGATCCGTCGCGCCTCGGGCGCGGTCGTTCTGGATCCAGACGCTCGGCTGTCCGAAGAACGACGTCGACTCGCACAAGCTCGCCGGCCGCCTACGGGCCGGTGGCCTCGAGGTCGCCGAGAAGCCGGGTGAGGCCGACCTCATCGTGGTCAACACGTGCGCCTTCATCGAGGCGGCACGGGCGGAGTCGATCGAGACGATCCTCGAGCTCTCCGACCTGCGTCGGGAGGGTGCCCGTCTGGCGGTGACCGGCTGCCTCGCCGAGCGCAGCGGGGAGGAGCTCGCCGAGGCCCTCCCGGAGGTCGACCTCGTGGCGGGCTTCGGCGCCGAGCTCACCCCCGCACTCGACGCCGCCCCGGTGGCCTTCGTCACGCGCGAGGAGCTCCCCGCCTTCGACCTGCTCGAGCTCCCCCGGCCGCCGGCCAGCGCACCGTGGGCCTACGTCAAGGTGGCAGAGGGCTGCGACCGGCGCTGCGGCTTCTGCGCCATCCCTTCCTTCCGGGGCCCGCAGCGCTCCCGGGCGCTCACCTCGGTGCTCGAGGAGGTGGAGCGCCTCGACGTCTCCGAGGTGGTCCTCGTCGCCCAGGATCTCGCCTCCTACGGGCGTGACCGCTCGCAGGCGTCCCGGCTCGAGCGCGACCGGATCCTCAATCTCGTCGGGGCCGTGGCCGCCCGGGTGGACTGGGTCCGGCTGCTCTACCTCTATCCCTCGTCGCTCACCGACGAGCTCATCGACGCCATCGTGGCGACGGGGGTGCCGTACTTCGACCTCTCGCTCCAGCACGTCTCCCGCCCGCTCTTGCGCCGGATGCGCCGCTTCGGCGAGCGCGACCGGATCATCGAGCGCATCGGGAGGATCCGCTCGGTGGCGCCCGAGGCGGCCCTCCGCTCGTCGTTCATCCTCGGCTATCCCGGTGAGACCGAGCAGGACCACGATGAGCTGCTGTCGTTCATCGAGGAGGCCGAGCTCGACTGGGCGGGGTTCTTCACCTTCTCGCGGGAGGCGGGCACCTACGCCGACGGCCTCGCCGAGGACCTCCAGGTGCATGGGGAGCTGGCCCTCGAGCGACTGGCCGAGTGCTCGGAGCTGCAGGACGCGATCACGGCCCGCAAGCGGGCATCGCTCGTCGGCCGCGAGCTCAGGGTCCTGATCGAGGGGGACGGGCGGGGGCGGACCTACAGGGAGGCGCCCGAGATCGACGGGATCGTCCGCCTCGTCGTCCCCGGCGCCGCTCCCGGCAGCTTCGTGACCGCCCGCTGCGTCGGCTCCGAGGGCCCCGACCTGCTGGCCGAGGTCGAGGGGGAGAGCCGGTGAGCTCGACGCCGGCGGCGGCTCCGTCGAAGGGGGGGATCGACCGGACCTTCGGCCCCTCCGCCCTCGCCACGCCCGCCAACGCCCTCACGCTTGCCCGTCTGCTCGCCTCGCCGGTGCTCGTCCTGCTCGTGGTGTTCGCAGGGCCGGCGAGCTGGCTGCTCACGGTGCTCTGGCTGCTGGCGGCGGGCAGCGACGGGCTCGACGGGTGGGTGGCGCGAAAGATGGGGGCGACCCGCTCGGGCGCCTTCCTCGACCCGCTGGCGGACAAGTTCCTCGTGCTCGGCGTGCTCGCCGCCCTGGCGGTGGCCGGCGAGGTGGCCTGGCTCCCGGTCGGCCTGATCGCCGCACGGGAGGTCGCCATGAGCGCCTACCGCTCCTTGGCCGGGCGGCGGGGGATCTCCATCCCGGCGAGGCCGACCGCCAAGGCGAAGACCTTCATGCAGGACCTCGTCATCGCGCTCGCGCTCCTGCCGCCGGTCGGCACCCACGAGGTCGGCCTCGTGCGCGACCTGCTCTGGGTGGCGGTGGCGCTCACCCTCTACACCGGTGTCGAGTACGCCCTCGACGGGCGGCGGGCGGCGGCGCGGCGCGAGGGGGCGACGGGTGCCCCGCCGAGCGGCCGGGGCACCTCCGTGCGTGCGAGCTGAGGTCCTGGCGGTCGGCACCGAGCTGCTGCTCGGGCAGATCGCGGACACGAACTCGAGCTTCATGGGCGAGCAGCTCGCCCTGTCGGGGATCGACTGCCACTTCCAGACCAAGGTCGGCGACAACTTCGACCGGATCGTGCTCGCGCTCAGGACGGCGCTCGCCCGTTCGGACGCCGTCCTCGTCTGCGGCGGGCTCGGGCCCACCCAGGACGACATCACCCGGGAGGCCATCGCGGCCGTGATGAACGTCGATCTCGTCCGGGACGACTCGGTCCTCGAGCGCATCCGGGCGATGTTCGCCTCCCGGGGGCGGGAGATGTCGCCCAACAACGCCAGGCAGGCGGACGTGCCCCGAGGGGCCGAGGTGATCGAGCAGCGCACCGGGACAGCCCCCGGCCTCGTCTGCCCGGTCGGGAACAAGGTCGTCTACGCCATGCCAGGGGTGCCCTACGAGATGCAGGAGATGATGGACCGGGCGGTGCTTCCCGACCTGCGACGCCGTGCCGGGGAGCCCGCCGTGATCGTGAGCCGCACCCTTCGCACCTGGGGACTGGCCGAGTCGGCTCTCGCCGAGCTGCTCGAGCCGCGCGTCGAGGCCCTGTCGAGAGGTGGCCAGGGCGTGCCGACCATCGCCTTCCTCGCGAGCGGGATCGAGGGGATCAAGGTGCGCCTCACGGTGAAGGCGGCGGACGGAGCGGCCGGAGCCGCCGCACTCGACGCCGAGGAGTCGCTCGTCCGCCAGGTGCTCGGTGAGGTCGTCTTCGGGGTGGACGACGAGACGATGGAGTCGGCCGTCGGGTCGCTGATCCGAGGTCGCGGGTGGCGCCTCGCCCTCGCCGAGTCGCTCACCGGGGGCCTCGTCGCCTCGCGGGTCGTCTCGGTGCCCGGCGCCTCGGAGTGGTTCGCCGGCGGCGTCGTCGCCTACGCGACCGAGGTGAAGGGGTCGGTCCTCGGCGTGCCCTCCGGCCCGGTCATCTCGCCTGCCACGGCCCGTGCCATGGCCGAGGGCGCGAGGACGCTGCTTCGCGCCGAGGTCGGGCTCGCCACCACGGGCGTCGCAGGGCCGGCGAGCCAGGAGGGCCACCCGCCGGGGACCGTCTTCGTCGGGCTCTCGATCGAGGGCGGAGAGAGCGAGGCGATCGAGCTCCGCCTTCCCGGCGACCGCGAGCGGGTCCGTCAGATGACGGTCATCTCGGCGCTGAGCGCCTTGCGCCGGCGCCTGCTCGCGCCGGTCAGCTGATCGTCCTCGGCTCCCGCCGCATGGTCCACAGCGGTGGGCCCCCCGGCACGGGGTGGAGCTCGTCTGCGACCTCGTAGCCGAAACGGCGGTAGTAGGCGAGGTTCTCGAGGTTCTGTGTCTCGAGGTAGGCCGGCAGCCCGTCGGTGTCGGCCCGTTCGAGCACGGCCTGCTGCAGCTCGGTCCCGATGCCCGAGCGTTGCACGGAGGGGTCGGCGACGAGCAGGAACAGGTACCAGCTCGGTTCCTTCGGGTGTGCCTTGTCGATGGCCGAGATGTACCTCGTCCCGTCGACGAGGGCCTTCGGCCGGGGGATGAGGGCCCAGAAGGCTCCGAGGGACTGGCGGAGCTGGACGCCGACGGGGAGGGGATAGCCGTCCGGCTTCACCCAGCAGGCCACGCCGACGAGTCGGCCGTCGGGCTGGCGGGCGGCGAGCATCTCGGACCTCCCGCCGAGGGCGGCGATCTGGGAACGGAAGAAGATCCCGAGGCCGCGGGCCCGCTGCAGCGGGCGCGGGCTCAGGTAGACGAAGAAGGGGTCGAACTGAAAGGCGCGCGTCGCCACGGCGGCCGCGTCGTTCAGCTGCACCGTGTCGCGTGGGTCGAGCACGCCGATCTCGAAGCCGGTCCTCAGCACGGCCAGGAATGCTAGGTACACATGCCGGGGCGCGCCGGGCGACTCGTCGCTCGGCCCCTCGGGGCCGCGGCGTGGACGGCGGGGCCTCCTCCCCGGTGCGGGGGCACCCGGAGGACTCCCCGGCCGCCTCCGCCGGTATCCACCGGCGAACGTGTGTTTGCAACTACACTGCTGTAACACCGACCGAGCGAAGTGATACACCCTCCCCCTACGGTGCCCGGACACGGATCGCCGCCTCAAGGGGACCGTCAGCCGAGAGGACCGGAGAGTGAAGGAGAAGCCGATGGAGCGAGACAAGGCGCTGGAGGCAGCCCTCGGGCAGATCGAGAAGCAGTTCGGCAAGGGCTCGATCATGCGGATGGGCGAGCACGCCGGTGCTGGCGTCGAGGCGATCTCGACCGGTGCCATGTCGCTCGACCTTGCCCTCGGCATCGGGGGCCTTCCGCGGGGTCGCATCGTCGAGATCTACGGTCCGGAGTCCTCCGGCAAGTCGACGCTCGCCATGCACGTCGTCGCCGAGGCACAGCGAAACGGTGGCATCTGCGCCTACATCGACGCCGAGCACGCCATGGACCCGGTCTACGCCAAGGCGATCGGGGTCGACATCGACGAGATGCTGATCTCCCAGCCCGACACCGGCGAGCAGGGACTCGAGATCGCGGACATGCTGGTTCGCTCCGGCGCCATCGACATCATCGTCGTCGACTCGGTGGCGGCGCTCACACCCCGTGCCGAGATCGAGGGTGAGATGGGTGACTCCCATGTCGGCCTGCAGGCCCGGCTCATGTCCCAGGCGCTGCGCAAGCTGACGGGCACCCTGTCGAAGTCCCGCACGATCGCCGTCTTCATCAACCAGCTCCGGGAGAAGATCGGCGTCGTCTACGGCTCGCCCGAGGTGACGCCGGGTGGCCGCGCCCTCAAGTTCTACTCCTCCATCCGGCTCGAGATCCGCCGTGTCGAGTCTCTGAAGGACGGCGCCGAGATCGTCGGCAACCGGACGAGGGTGAAGGTCGTGAAGAACAAGTGCGCCCCGCCGTTCCGCTCGGCCGAGTTCGACATCGTCTACGGCAAGGGCATCAGCCGGGAGGGCTCGATCCTCGACGTCGCCGTCGACCTCGGCGTCGTGAAGAAGTCCGGTGCCTGGTACACCTACGAGGGTGAGCAGCTCGGCCAGGGACGGGAGAACGCCAAGCAGTTCCTGCGCTCCACCCCCGAGATGCTCGTGGAGCTCGACCAGCGCGTCCGCGAGCTGACCTCGCTCGCTGACGAGGAGCCCACCCTCGTCGACGTGCCGCTCGGCGAGGGGGTCGGTGACGACGAGCCGATTTCGCTCGGCTGACCCTCCTCCCTCTGACACGGGCGGCCCCGGCTCGCGCCGGCGGCCGCCCGTTTCGCGTACAGCCGGCCGCTCTCGTGAAAGAGGGCACAGGGACCATGCCCCCATGGGACCTTCGGCTCTATCTGCTCTTTTGGCTCCTGACCAAGATGAAGTCATCCGAAGTGAAAGGAGCGGAAGACAAATGCGGCGCAAGGTTTTCGACATCCTCGTCAGCGCTGGAGGACTGGTGGTGGTGGTGGTCCTCGTCGTGGCCGGCGCCCTCCTCATGTGGGGGAGCAGCTTCACCAACGCGAGCGTCCACAACCAGCTCCAGCCACAGCAGATCTTCTTCCCGCCGAAGGCGGCGTTCGTGAACGCCAAGCCCGGGACCGAGGTCACCCCGGCGATGAGGCCCTACCTCGAGCAGTACGCCGGCCAGCAGGTGCTGACAGGCCCGCAGGCCGAGGCCTACGCGGACCACTTCATCGCCGATCACCTGGCGGCGATGCCCTACGGCGGCGTCTACTCCAAGGTGAGCGCAGCGGCCCGTGCGGCCACGCCGGGTACCCCCCAGGCGCTCAAGTTGACGCAGCTCGAGGGCACCGTGTTCCAGGGCACGACGCTACGTGGCCTGCTGCTCGAGGCCTACGGCTTCTGGAAGCTCGGCCAGATCGCCTTCTTCGCAGCGATCGCCTCGTTCATCCTGGCCTTCGCAATGGCGGTCCTCGTCGGGTTCGGGTTCTGGCACTCACGCCGGGTCCCCGAGAACGCCGAGCTGCTGACCGGGCGGGGAATGGAGGAGGCAGCCTGATCGGCTGATCCACCCACAGCGACGAGCCCGCCTCACCCTCGGGGGAGGCGGGCTCAGTCGCGTCTGCGGGACGAGGCCCTCAGTTGGGGATCGAGGTGTGCTTGAACTCGTTGAGCTCGGGCATGTCCACCATGAGCCCGAGGACCTTCTCGATCGTGCGCCGGGCGCGGGCGCCGTCGCCCTCCGGCCGGGTCATCAGGCGCACGAAGACGGACTGGTCGTCGACGATGAACGTCGGCACGCCCCAGACCTCGTGCCCGGTCACGCCCGCCTCGTGCTCCTTGTGGAAGGTGTCGAGCGGCCAGCCGCTCTCGATCTCGGCGAAGACGAAGTCGGCATCAACCCCGTTGTCGGTGAGGACGCGGCGGATGGCCGCCTCGTCTCGCAGGTCCCCGCCCTCGTCGTGGCGCAGGGCGAACAGGGCGCGATGGACGGCGAGGAATCGCTCGGGGAGCCGGTCACGCACGACGATCCCGGCCTGCATGGCGAGCACGCCCGAGTCCTTCGAGGGCTCGTCCCAGACGGGTGTCTCGCCCTCCTCGAGATGGCCCTGGCTGAGGGAGTAGCCGAGGAACCTCACCTCGAAGGGTGCTCCCGCCTCGAGGGCCGTGACGAGGTGCTCGTGGGCGTTGCGGGCGAAGGGGCAGCGGTAGTCCCAGGTGACGGTGAAGGCCGGGGGCGTCTCGCCGCCGGTGGAGGAGATGCTCTGTGTGGTCACGGCCTTTCGTAACGCCCGAGGTCGCCCCCGGATTCCCCGGGCGTGTCCCACGAGAGACCTGCCCGGGCCGCTACGGTCGGTCCGTGGACGGCGGAGCGGTCTGGCGGCCGGTCCCGGGGGAGGCACCCGGGCCGGCCCTGCGACGGGTCGAGGCGCCCGACGTCGCGCCGCTCAGCGCCTGTCTCGCCCGGGCCTTCGAGGACGACCCCGTCTCCTGCTACCTGTTCCCCTCGCCCCGCACCCACCTCGCCCGGCTCGAGGCCTACTTCGCCTGGCAGCTGCGTCACGTCTTCATCCCGAAGGGGGAGGCGTGGACGACCGAGGACCTCGCGGGCGCCTCGCTGTGGATGCCGGTGCGCCGGCTGTCCCCTCCCTCCATCCCCGGCGCCCTCGTCCAGCTGGCCGCTGCCGTCCGCCTCCTCGGTCGCCGGACCGGCAAGGCGCTCCGGCTCATCGACGAGCTCCAGGCGGCGCACCCCAAGGTCGACCACTGCTACCTGAGCACGATCGGGACCGACCCGCCGCTGCAGGGATCGGGCATCGGGTCCGCCCTCATGAGGGTCGTCCTCGCGCGTCTCGACGAGGAGTCCACACCGGCGTTCCTCGAGTCCTCGAAGGAGGAGAACCTGGCCTTCTACCACCGGCACGGCTTCACGGTCACCGGCGAGGTGGGCGGCGGCGGGACGGGGACGCCGCGGATCTGGCTGATGTGGCGGGAGCCGGCGAGCCTGGCGGACCCTCCGGCGCTGCTCCATCCCTCCCGCCGTCGGTCGGCGCCGCCGCCGCACTGAGGCTCGGGTCCATCCCGGGGGCGAGCCCGAGCTCTCCCCCGACGCTCGGGCGGAGCCGGTCGGGCTGGACCGGTCTGAGCCCGGGAGGCGTGCTGCCCGAGTCGAAGACGATCGAGGTGAGCAGGTCGAGGACCGCCCGCGTCGGCGCCGACGGCAGGCTGCGGGCGCGCTGGGCGACGCCGACGAGCCGGGCGGGGATCTCCCTCACCCGCACCATCGCCCACCGGTCACGCAGGTAGCCGGGGACGGCGGTCGCCGGCAGGATGGCCGGTCCGTAGCCCTCGAAGACGAGCGAGGCGATGAGCCGGGTGCCGTCCACCTCCGCCCGGGACGTCAGCCGGGCGCCGAGGGGACGCAGCGCCCGCTCGAGCTCGTCCCGGAAGGCGGTTCCCTGGTAGGGGAGGAGCAGGGGGACGCCCACGAGGTCGGCGATGCTGATCTCCTCCGAGGCCGCAAGCGGGTGGCCCGGATCGGCGACGAACACGAGGTCCTCCTCGAACAGCGGCGTGAGCGAGAGCTCGCTGCTCGCCTGGGGGAGGTTGAGCACCGCCAGGTCCACCTGGCCCGAGGCGAGCTGGCTGTCGAGCGCGGTCGTCGTGGACTCGACGAAGATCAGCCTGAGCAGCGGGAACCGCTCCGGTGTGAGGTCCAGCAGCCGCGGGACGAGCCAGCGGGCGGTGGTGCCGATGATGCCGATCCGGACCGTCCCGGCGACGTCGTGGTGCAGGGCGAGCACGTCGGACATGAGGGCCTCGAGCTCGGCCCGCGCGCGGCGCGCCCGTGCGACGACGAGTCGGCCGGTCTCGGTGAGGGCGCCCGTCGAGCGGTCGACGAGCTCGGCGTTGAGCTCCTGCTCGAGCTTCTTCACGTGCGCCGAGATGTTCGACTGCACGGTCGAGAGGGCGTCTGCGGCGGCGGAGAAGGAGCCGTGGTCGGCGATGGCGACGAGTGCGCTGAGCTGGCGCAGATCCATCGCAGACAACGATATCAGGTATCGCTTAGATTTGTTTGACTGATGCAGGTCCGCCGGCGCACACTGGATGCCAGTCAGACCACAGGACGTCGGATTCCCCCCCATCCCGTCCTGGAGAGTCTCGAAGAAGGGATCGGCCTTCCCCCCCTGCCGGTCCCTTCTTCCGCGTCTTGGCCGGAACCCTCGCCGGCGGTCGTCGCCTAAGTTCATGGTCGTGCCCGGGATCGCCGCCGTCTTCGACCTCGACCGCACCCTGTTGCGGGGGGCGAGCGGGCCCCTCATCAACGAGGCGCTGGCGGAGCTCGGTCTGCGCTCGGGCGAGCTGCCCGGCGAGCGGCTGGTCTACCGGGCCTACGACCGCTTCGGCGAGAACCTGCTCGGCATGATGCTCGCCCGGGCAGCCGCCGTCGCGGTGCGCGGCTGGTCGGTCGACCGCCTGCGGGCCGCCGGCCGGCGGGCGGCCGAGCTGCTCCTCACCGAGGTCGCGAGCTACGCCCCCGGGCTGCTCGCCGAGCACCGGGCCGCCGGGCACCGCCTCGTGCTCGCCACCACGACTCCCTACGACCTCGTGGAGCCGCTCGCCGCCCGGCTCGGCATCGACGAGGTGCTCGCGACCCGGTACGCCTGGACCGACGGCGTCTACACCGGCCGCCTGGACGGCGGCTTCGTCTGGGGCGTCGGCAAGCTGGCCGAGGTCCGCCGCTACGCCGCCCGGGAGGGCATCGACCTCTCGCAGAGCTTCGCCTACTCCGACAGCGTGAACGACCTCCCCCTGCTCTCGGCCGTCGGCCATCCCCGGGCGGTCAACCCCGACGTGGCCCTTCACGTCGTCGCGCTGGCTGCCCGCTGGCCGGTGCTCCACCTCGACGTCCCGCCCGGCGTGCCGACCCTCGCCGGCCTCGAGGCCTTCGACATCGGCCGGCTGGTCGTCCGCCCGGAGCTCTTCCCCTACGCCCGCTTCGCGATCGAGGGTGTCGACCTCATCCCCGAGAGCGGTCCGTTCATCCTCGTCGCCAACCACCGCAGCTACTTCGACGTCGCCGCCCTCGCCCTGCTGGTGGCGGCAAAGGGGCGCCCGGTCCGCTTCCTCGGCAAGAAGGAGCTCTTCGACGCCCCGGTCGTCGGCCAGCTCGCCCGGGCGCTCGGCGGCATCCCGGTCGAGCGCGAGCACCGGGCGGCGGACTCGCTGGCGCCGGCCGAGCGCGTCCTCGAGGCGGGGGAGGGGCTCGCCCTCCTGCCCCAGGGGACGATCCCCCGTGGGCGCGCCTTTTTCGACCCGGTGCTGCGCGCCAAGACGGGGGCCGCCCGGCTGGCGGCCCGCACCGGCGCCCCGGTCGTGCCGGTCGGGCTCTGGAACACCGAGAGCGTCTGGCCGCGCTCTGCCCGCCTGCCGAAGATCACCAACGTCCTCCATCCACCGCTCGTGAGCGTCCGCGTCGGGCCGAGCGTCGGCGGCCTCGGCCTCGGGCCGCGTGACGTGGTCGCCGACACCGAGGCCATCATGAAGGCCATCACCGACCTCCTCCCCCGGGAGGCCCGCCGCCCGAGCGAGCCGAGCGAGGAGGAGCTCGCCCGCACCTACCCGAAGGGCAAGTTCGGCGAGGAGCGGGCGGTCGGGGTCGCGCCGGCCCCGCCGACTCGGAGGACGAAGAGCACCGGCAGGAACCTCACTGCCACATCGACGAAGGGCTGACCATGTGCGGCATCTGCGGTTTCACCGGTCCGAGGGACCACGACCTGCTCGTCGCCATGAACGAGCGCCTCGTCCACCGGGGGCCCGACGACGAGGGCCTGTACGAGACCGACGCCGCCAGCCTCGGCCACCGGCGGCTCTCGGTCATCGACCTCGAGCACGGCCACCAGCCCTTCTCGAACGAGGCGGCCGACCGGCACCTCGTCTACAACGGGGAGGTCTACAACTTCCGGGAGCTGCGCGGTGAGCTCGAGGCGCTCGGCCACCGCTTCGCCACCCACTGCGACACCGAGGTGGTGCTGACGGCCTACGAGCGGTGGGGGTCGTCCTGCGTCGAGCGCTTCAACGGCATGTGGGCCTTCGCCCTGCTCGACGAGCGGGAGGGGACGCTCGTGCTCTCGAGGGACCACTTCGGGATCAAGCCGCTCTACTACGCCGAGGCGGGCGGGCGGCTGCTGTTCGCGTCGGAGATAAAGGCGCTCCTCGCCTCGAGGGAGCTCGACCCGGTCGTCGACGACGAGCGCCTCGCCGGCTACCTGCTCGCCGGCCTGCACGACCACGACGAGCGGACCTTCTTCGCCGGTGTCCGCCAGGTGCTGCCGGCGACCGTCGTCACCCTGCCGCTCGACGGCGGGCTCGCCGAGGCCCGCACGACGCGCTACTGGGAGCCGCGGCTCAGCCGGGACCAGCCGGCCGACCCGGCCCGCTTCCGGGAGGTCTTCGAGCGGGCCATCGAGCGGCGCCTCGTGGCCGACGTGACGGTCGGGACGTGCCTGTCCGGCGGGCTCGACTCGTCGTCGATCGTCTGCGTGATGAGCGACCTGTTGGGCAAGGGCGCGCCCGACGCCGCCTCGATGGGCGAGCAGCTGAAGACCTTCTCGGCGGTCTTCGACGGCGACCCGATCGACGAGCAGGAGTACATCGAGCCGGTGCTCGCCGCCTCCGGGGCGGCGAGCGAGTTCGTCCGACCCCTGTCGAACGAGCTCATC
>JAKACF010000073.1 GCA_021821585.1 Actinomycetes bacterium | reverse complement strand
TAGTCCCCGACCTTCTGGCTCATGTCCGTCCTCCTCGCGCGCCCGGCCGGGCGCGCCCGACCTTCGAGCACGCCGTAGGCCCGGTGCTCATCTACCCGGGACGGACTTCCCTCACGCTGGCGGGCCTCGCCCGCAGCGCTCAGCCGGCGAGCAGCGAGGCCGCCGTGGCGAGACCGAGCGCCAGCACGAGCACCCGGAACACGACCGTCGGCAGCCTGCGGGCGACGTGGGCGCCGAAGTACCCGCCGACGAGGCTCGTCACGGCGAGGAGGCCGGCGTCGGCCCAGGAGATGTCGCCGTGCACGATGAAGATGAGGGCCGCCACGGTGTTGATGAGGAGCGACAGCACGCTGCGGAGGCCGTTCGTGCGGACGAGCTCGTCGGGGAGCACGAGGCCGAGCACGCCGAGCAGGACGACGCCGAGGCCGGCCCCGAAGTACCCGCCGTAGACGGCGCCGACGAAGGTCCCGGCATGCGCCGCCACCGCGCTGCCCGGCGCCTCGCCCCGTTGCTCGGCCCGGCGCCGGACCACCTTGGCGACGGCCGGCTGGACTGCGAACAGGACACAGGCGAGGAGGACGAGGTAGGGGACGACGGCGGCGAAGTCCTTCTTCGGCGTCGTGAAGAGCAGCACCGAGCCGAGGGTCCCCCCGAGGAGCGCGGCGGGGGCGAGCAGGCCGACCCGCCGCCGCTGGGCGCCCACCTCCCGGCGGAAGCCGGCCACGCCCCCGAGGTAGCCGGGCCAGATCCCCACCGTCGAGGTCATGTTGGCCTGGAGCGCGGGCAGGCCGACCGCCAGCAGGGCGGGGAACGAGACGAGCGTCCCGCCCCCTGCTGCTCCGTTCACGGTGCCGCCGACGAACCCGGCGACGAGGAGGAGGCCGGTCGCCTCCCCCCCGGTCAGGTGGCCCCCCTCGTCGCGCCGGACATGTGCACGAGGGCGTTCTACTACCGCACCGGGGCCCGGCCGGGCGCTCGGGGTCCGGACACCGGTCACACCGTGCGCGTAGCCTTGGGGCGATGTCTGTGACCGTGGCGCCCGTCGCCGAGACGAGCCGGGCGCCGGCACCCCTCGGCCTGCCGAGGACGCTCACGCCCTCGAAGATCAGCGCCTTCACGAGCTGCCCGCTCGCCTTCCGCTTCTCGGTGATCGAGCGGCTCCCCGAGCCTGCCTCCCTCCCCGCCGTCCGCGGCACGCTCGTCCACCGCGCCCTTCAGCTCCTGTACACCTACACCGACGAGGGAGCCCGCGACCGCCATCGCGCCGAGCACTTCCTCGGGGAGGCGTTCAGGGAGCTCTCGACAGAGGACTCCGAGCTCGCCGCCCTCGGGCTCGACGCAGAGGGGCGAGCGACCCTCCTCCGGCAGGCGGGCGTCCTGCTCGACCGGTACTTCGAGATCGAGGACCCGAACAGCGTCCGTCCCGCCGGCCTCGAGCTCGACCTCAGCGTGGAGGTGGGCGGGGTCGTGCTCCGGGGGATCATCGACCGGCTCGACGTCCTCCCCGACGGCCGCTTCGCTGTGGTCGACTACAAGACCGGCCGGGCCCCCCGAGCCGAGCAGGCGCGCTCCCGGCTGTCGGGGGTCCAGCTGTACGCGCTCTTGTGCGAGGAGGTGCTCGGGTCGCGTCCGGCCGCCGTCCGGCTGATCTACCTGCGAGACCGCGTGGTCATCTCCGCCGAGCCCTCCGACATGTCCATGCGGGGGGTCCTCCAGCGCGCAGGAGCGGTCTGGAGAGCGATCGAGCGGGCCTGCGAGCAGGCCGACTTCCGCCCGAGCCCCTCCCCGCTGTGCAGCTGGTGCGGCTTTCGCCAGTACTGCCCCGCCGTGGGCGGCGACCCGGACCGGCCGAGGTGACCGGGCTCGTCCGCTCGCTCGACGACCGGGTCGACGGCTACTTCGACCGCCTCCGGGGCAACCCCCTCGCCGACCGGGTCTTCTACACCGCCTCCTCCCTCGGCGAGTTCGGGCTCATCTGGGTGATGCTCGCCCTCCTCCGGGCGCTCCGGGGCGGAGCGGCCAACGAGCGGGCCGCCGTGCGGTCGATCACCGGGACCGTCGTCGAGTCGGTCCTCGTGAACGCCGTCCTCAAGTCCGTGTTCCGTCGCACCCGCCCGGTGTCGGACGTCGTCCACCCGCACCCCTTCCGCCAACCCCTCACCTCGAGCTTCCCGAGCGGGCACGCGACGGCCGCCTTCTGCGCGGCGACCCTGCTGTCGGACCAGGACCCCCTCGGGCCGCTCTACTTCGCGGCGGCCGCGGTCGTGGCCACGAGCAGGATCCACACCAAGATCCACCACGCCTCCGACGTCGTCGGCGGCATCGCCATCGGGACACTCCTCGGCGTGATCGGGCGCCGGATCGCCCCGCTGGCGAAGCGCTCCTGAGACGGGTCCCGACCGGACCGGCTAGCTTCCAGCGATCACGACAGAACCGACCACGGAAGAGAGGACCTGTCCTGTGAACGTCGCCATCGTCATGGGAAGCGACTCGGACGCCCCCGTCATGGGTCAGGCCGCCGAGGCGCTCGACGAGTTCGGGATCGGATGGGAGATGCGGGTGCTCTCGGCCCATCGCACCCCGGACGACACCCTCGCCTATGCCAGGTCGGCGGCCTCCCGCGACATCGCGGTCGTCATCGCAGGAGCCGGCGGCGCCGCCCACCTGCCCGGCGTCATCGCCGCCACGACGACGCTCCCCGTCATCGGCGTGCCGATCGCCTTGAAGAACCTCGACGGCCTGGACTCGCTGCTCTCGATCGCCCAGATGCCAAAGGGCATCCCGGTCGCCACCGTCGCCGTCGACGGCGCCCGCAACGCCGGGCTCCTCGCCGTGCGCATCATGGCGGTCGGCAACTCCGAGCTCACCGCCAAGCTGGAGCAGTTCGTGGGGCGGATGGCCGACGAGGTCCGGGGCAAGGACGCGGCGCTGCAGGAGCGCCTCGCCTCGGGCACCTGAGGCCCGGGCGCCCACTACCTTCTCGGTCGTGACGCCACACGACGACACGGCGGCCGGCCCGAGCCTCGCCGAACAGCTCGGGTATGCCGGCGACGCCCGGCTGCTCATCGTCAACTGCGACGACCTCGGCTCCTCGCACGCCGCCAACATCGGCGTCTACGACGCGCTCCGCCACGGGGCGGCCACCTCGGCGACCCTGATGGTGCCCTGTCCCTGGGCGAGGGGTGCGGCGTCGGAGTACCGGGGCGAGGACGTCGGGGTCCACCTCACCTTGAACGCCGAGTGGGACCTCTACCGCTGGGGGCCGATCACCCAGGCACCCTCGCTCCTCGACGGCGACGGCGGCTTCCCCCGCACCGTCGGGGACGTCTGGGAGCACGCCGACCTCGACGAGGTGCGGCGCGAGTGCCGCGCCCAGGTCGAGCGGGCCATCTACTGGGGCTTCGACGTGAGCCACCTCGACTCCCACATGGGGACGCTCCAGCTCCGCCCGGAGTTCTTCGACGTCTACCTCGACCTCGCCGACGAGTTCCGGCTCCCGCTCCGCCTCAGCGGGGCCTCGACCGAGCGGGCGGTCGGCTTCCCCTTCCGGGCGCTCGCCGCAGAGCGCGGCGTCGTCTCGCCGGACCACCTCCTCTATGCCCCGGCGGTCGGCAGCCGCAGCGTCGTCGAGCAGCTGATCTCCCTGCTCGAGCCGGGCGTCACCGAGGCCTACTTCCACCCGGCCGCCGACACGCCCGAGCTGCGCGCCATGTCGCCGGACTGGAAGGGCAGGGTGGACGACCACCGCTTCCTCATCAACCCCGACGGGCTGCGCGCGGCGGTCGAGCGCCACGGCGTCGTCCTCGTCGGCTACCGGGAGCTGCGAGAGCTCATGCGGGGCGCGGCCCGCCCCTGAGGGCCCCCGGGGCGGGCGGCCGGGTCAGAACTCGGTGTTGGCGAGGATCTCGGCCTGCAGCGCCTTGTACTCGGGCGAGTTGGTGATCGGGAGCAACGACATGAGCTTGGCCATGTTGCCGGTCACCCGGACGCGGCCCTGCATGAAGGCTGCGTTGGCGTCGAGCTCGCCCTTTTGGATCCGCATGGCGTCCTCGTAGCTCTGGGTGAGGGTCACCTCCGCGTCGGCCAGGTCGCCGAGGCGGGACTCGAGGAGCTTGCCGTTCTCGAGGACCCAGTAGTACTTGACGTCGCCCTCGGGGCCGCCGGTGACGACGTACTGCATCCGCGCCGTGGCACCGGGGCGCTCGGGCTGGCTCTCGGCGAGCTTCAGGCCTTCGTCGAGCCACTCCTGGGTCAGCCACTTCGCCATGTCGTCCTCCTTGGTTCCCGTGTCCGGGACGGATGCCTACGAGCCGATGATGATAGTGACCGGGCGGACACGGCGCTCGGGAGCGCTCAGGAGGAGACCTCGGCGGTGATGCCGGCGAACAGGTCGGTCTCCGGTGGCCTCGAGTCGGTCAGGTTGCGGGCGAGGACGTAGTCGTCGAAGGGGTGGATCGTCCGAGCCACCTCGGGCGGCAGCCCGAACCAGTACTTCGAGGTCGGGTCGATCTGGGTGGCATGGGCGAGCAGCGCCGCCGAGCGGACGTCCTCGAAGCCCTGAAGGTCGATCGAGGTCGTGATCGCCTCCTCCTGGTCGGGCCGCTCGAACCACTTCTCGTCGAAGGGGGACTCGAGGCCGAGCTCGAGGAACTTGGCGTGGGTCTCGAGCACCCGCTTTCGCGACCAGACCGTGTAGTAGAGCTTGGACGGCTGGAAGGGCTCGCCCGCCTCCGGGAAGCGGCCGGGGTCGCCGGCGGCCTCGAAGGCGCCGAGGGCGACCTCGTGGGCCCGGATGTGGTCGGGGTGGGGATAGCCGCTGTGGTCGTCCCCGTAGCCGATCATCACCTGCGGCCGGGTGCGCCGGACGACGGCGACGAGCCGGCCGACGGCCTCCTCGAGATCGGCCGCCGCGAAGGAGTCGGGGCGCGAGTTCGCCTCGGTCCCGGGCATGCCCGAGTCGCGGTAGCCGAGCAGCTCCACCTCGTCGTAGCCGATGACGGCTGCGGCGGCTGCCAGCTCACGGGCACGGACGGCCGGGAGGTCTGCCCTCACCTCGGGGAGGTCCATGGCCGGGTTCAAGATGTCGCCCTCCTCGCCCCCGGTGCAGGTGACGAGGACCGTGTGGACGCCCCGGGCGTGGTACCTGGCGACGGTGGCGGGGCCCTTCGAGGCCTCGTCGTCGGGATGGGCGTGCACGGTGAGCAGGCAGAGCCGGTCGTCCATGGCCTGCGACGCTACCGCCCCCTCCGACCAGGGCCGCGCCATCGCCCGAGGCTCATGAACGGCCCGCCGGACGTACACTCGTACTCACATGACGCCAGGTCGTCGGGGCTGGAACGGCTGGAGAGGAAAGGTACGCCCATGGGAGTTATGAAGCGCCTGACGGCGATCGTGCAGGCCAAGGCGAACAAGGCCCTTGACCGCGCCGAGGACCCACGGGACACGCTCGACCTCTCCTACGAAAAGCAGCTGGAGCAGCTCCAGCAGGTGCGCCGCGGCGTGGCCGACGTCGCCACGGCCCGCAAGCGGCTCGAGCTGCAGGCCCAGCAGCTGCAGTCTGCGGCCGCCAAGCTCCAGGACCAGGCCCGCCAGGCCATCTCGCAGAACCGTGAGGACCTCGCCCGCGAGGCCCTCACGAGGCGCGCCGGCATCGCCACCCAGCTCGACCAGCTGAAGGCCCAGCACGACCAGCTCGTCCAGCAGGAGGAGCGCCTCGTCGCGACCACCCAGCAGCTCGAGGCGAGGGTGGCCGCCTTCAGGACCCAGAAGGAGACCCTGAAGGCCTCCTACACCGCCGCCCAGGCCCAGACCAAGATCGGCGAGGCCGTCTCCGGCATCTCCGAGTCGATGAGCGACACGGGCCTCGCCATGCAGCGCGCCCAGGACAAGATCGACCAGATGCAGGCCCGCGCCGGCGCCGTCGACGAGCTCCTCGCCTCGGGGGCGCTCACCGACCTCTCGGGCTCGAGCGACCCGCTCCAGGCCGAGCTCGACCGCACCAGCCGCCAGGGCCAGGTCGACCTCGAGCTGGAGCAGCTGAAGGGCCAGCTCGCGCCGCCGCAGTCCGGCGCCGCCCTGTCCGCCGGCCAGAAGCCGGGCACCGGGAGCGAGTCGACCGGCGTGAACGCCGAGGCGGCACCCGACGAGATGGGCACCGAGCCGGAGCCGACGCCGATGCCGGCGAACGCCGAGGAGGACGAGGACGAGGAGCAGCCTGCCGGCTCGGGCGACCTGTTCTCGCTCGACGACGGAGCCCAGCCGTGATCGTGAGGATCCTCGGCGAGGGTCAGTACGAGCTGCCGGACGGGCTCCTCCCCACCCTCGAGAAGCTGGACTGGAACCTGAACGGGGCGATCGAGTCCGACGACGAGGACGCCTTCTCCGCCGCGCTCGGTACCCTCATCGAGACGGTGCGGGCCTCCGGCAAGGAGCTCGACCCCGCCGTGCTCGTCCCCTCCGACCTCACCGTCCCCCACGAGGGCTCGACGCTCGCCGACCTCCGGCAGCTGTTCGAGTCCGAACCTGACACCGACACCGTCCCAGAAGGGGCCTGAACACATGGCCACGCAGTCACGCACCCGCTTCCCCGCCGACCGGGGACTCACCGCCAGGATGATGACGACCGTCTTCCTCCTCGGCCTGTTCTACGCGATCCTCGTCACCGTCCTCGCGCTGTTCGTGAAGAGCATCGCGATCATCATCATCATCCCGGCCGGCCTGCTGTTCGCCCAGTACTACGCCTCGGACAAGATCGCCCTGTTCGCCATGCACGCGACGGTGGTCACCCCCGAGCAGGCGCCTGACCTGCATGCCATCGTCGACCGGCTCTGCGCCATGGCCGACATGCCAAAGCCGCGGGTCGCCATCGCCGAGACCGACATGCCGAACGCCTTCGCGACGGGGCGGAACCAGTCGCATGCCGTGGTCTGCGTGACGACCGGCATCATCCGCCGGCTCGGCTACACCCCCGAGCTCGAGGCCGTCCTCGCCCACGAGCTGAGCCACGTGGCGCACCGCGACGTGGCGGTGATGACCATCGCCAGCTTCCTCGGGATCATCGCCGGCTTCGTCACCCGCATGCTGCTGTGGAGCGACATGTTCGGCGGCTTCGGCGGCGGGCGGGGACGTGGCAACAACAACCAAGGTGGGGGCCAGGTCGTGCTCTTCGAGATGGCGGCCCTCGTGTTCGCCGCCGTCTTCTACTTCCTGAGCTTCCTGCTCATCCGGGCGCTCTCGCGCTACCGCGAGCTGGCGGCCGACCGCGCCGGCGCCATCTTGATCGGCCAGCCCCGGGTTCTCGCCAACGCCCTCGTCAAGGTGACGGGCGAGCTCGGCCGGATCCCGACGCGCGACCTGCGCAGCGCCGAGACCTTCAACGCCTTCTTCTTCGCCCCCGCCATCGGCAACCGCCAGGGCGCCAGCCTCTCCACGCTGCTCGCCACCCACCCCAAGCTCGAGGTGCGCCTCGAGCAGCTGGCGAAGCTGGAGGCGCAGATGGGCCGGGTCAGCTGAGCCCGCCGGTCCACCACCACCTGTCCTGATGCCCCGCTTCTTCGACGTCCTGCTCGGGAGGACCAAGCCCGTCCAGGCGGACCTCGACGCCCTCTTCGGCCTCGTCGGCGCCCAGATCACCCTCCAGGCGAGCGAGTCGCTCGTCCCGAGCGGCCAGGCCGGCGTCTGCTACAAGCCGGTCGCCGGGCGCTCCTTCGCCGAGACGGCGGCCGAGACGGGCGAGCTGCTCGGCCTCGACGGCGGCACGCCGGGGGACGGCGGGGCCACCGGGACGGCGGTGACCCCCATGACGGGCAGCGGGCCGAGGGTCCACCAGGAGGACGACAAGTTCGGGTTCCACTGGGTCGTGCTCACGAACCCGGACTTCCAGGAGCTCGTGAACCACGTCCACCTCGTCAACTCGACCCTGCAGGAGCACGGCTACGGCCCCCAGCTGCTCTGCTCGGTCTTCTGCTTCCGGCCGGACGCGCAGGCACCCGCCCAGGCGGGGGCCGTCTCGCTCACCTACCTCGTCTACCTGTACAAGCGGGGGGCGTTCTACCCCTTCATCCCGGTCCGCGACAGCCAGGAGCGCCGCGACGTCGAGAGCGAGCTGCGGCTCCAGACGGTGCTCGCCGACGACGTGAAGATCGAGGCGGACAAGGAGCGGTGGATGCCGCTGTGGGGTCTGCCGGTCCACTGAGACGCGGGCTCAGCTGGGCGGCAGCAGCGCACCCCCGGCCCTGAAGGGGTCCCAGGCAGGAGGGGCCTTCTCGAGATAGGTCCGCACGGCGTCGACGACGATCCCGGGGGCGAGCTCGGTGACCCCCTCGTCGGCCGGGCGGAGGCGCCCGACGATGGCACCGACGGCGTTCGCCTCCCAGAGGACCGGGCCGGGCTCCATTGCCGAGAGCTGGGCGGCGAGAGGGGCGAGATCCGGCCGCAGCGGCACCGTGCGGCTCACGAGCTTCACCCAGCCCTCGTAGCGGAGGTAGAGCTCGCAGCGCGCCCCGTCGAAGGCGAGGACCCGGCTGCATGAGGTCGAGGAGTGCACGGCTGCCGCGTGCACCGGAAGGCCTCCCGTGGCACCGACGAGCCGGGGGGCGCTCCCACCCGCGCCCGGGCGGCTCACGACCGCAAGGTCGCCGGGCTCTTCGGCGATGACGACGTCCCCCCGCTCGATCGCCGCGCGCCCCACCCGGTAGAGCTGCATCTCCTCGTGCCAGAGCGCCTCGTAGTCCCCTGGTTGCTCGATCAGGTCGCGGATCCGCTCGAGGACGGCGGCGTAGCGCTCCGAGGTCCCGGCTCCCTCCCCCGCCTCCTGCTCGGCGAGAGGGCCGATGGCGAATGCGACCCGTGCGGCCTCCTCGGTCGTGACGACGCCATAGTCCCCACAACGCGCCGCCTCCACGACGAGGCGCTCGTGCTCGAAGCAGAAGGCCGGGTCCGTGAGGACGAGGACGGACATGAGGCCGTCCTCGTCGAAGTGGTCGCAGGTCACCGCCTCGGCGCGCCGGCAGGCCTCGACCGCTGCTGCGGCGGCGGCACGCTCGCGTCGGGAGCCGGGCGAGGCCCTCCCGGTGGCGTGGCGGGCGAACTCGAAGGCGATCTCTGCGGACAGGTCGCGGGCGAACAGTGACGGCGTCGGGCTCTGGGGCCAGTGGGAGAGGGTGAGGACGCTCGAGCGCCGCGGGCTCCCGTCCACCATCACGTGCGGGTGCTCGTCGAGCACCTCGTAAGGGCTGAAGCCGAGCGGCAGCACGCCGGAATCGGTCTGCTGCCGGCTGCCCGCCCGTCTCGGGCTCACGGCAGCCGTCTCGGCCGCCCGCCCGGGGCGAGAGGACGGAGGCCCCGTGACGGCGGTCGCTCCGTCGCCGGGACGCGCATTCGTGGCCCCCTCGGAGCTGCCATGTCACCACCTCGTCGGCTCGGGTTTCCCCGCGACGCTAGTTCGCTCGGTGCCCTGTCCGGACAAGAGGCCTGGTGAGAGCCCCTGGCGCCGAAGGACGCCGGGGAGGGAGCGGGAACGTACTAGACATCATCTGTCGGGCGCCTGAGCGGCACCCGCGTCGAGGAGGAAGGACGGAGATGGACCGCATCGGCGTCGTCGACACGATGTTCGCGAGGGTCGACATGGGCGGCTATGCCCTCGACGAGCTCAAGTCCTGTCCCGGGTACGGGGAGCGGTTCGAAGTGGTCTACCGGACGGTACCCGGGTTCAAGGACCTCGCCGTCGAGTGCAAGCGGCTGGTGGAGAAGGAGGGATGCGCCGTCATCGTGGCCCTCGGCATGCCGGGGCGGGCGGAGATCGACCAGGTCTGCGCCCACGAGGCCTCCCAGGGGATCATGATGGCCCAGCTGCTCACCTCGACCCACATCCTCGAGGTCTTCGTCCACGAGAACGAGGAGGAGGATCCGGCCGCCCTCGTCCCGGTCTGCGAGGACCGGGCGCGAAAGCACGCCCGGAACGCCTACTGGATGCTCTACGAGCCCGAGCAGCTGACGCGCCGGGCCGGCCAGGGCGTCCGTCAGGGCTACGCCGATGCGGGGCCGATCGCCACGTCGACGAAGACGGGGGCGTGATCGGAGGGGGGCTTGTCGCTCCCCATCCCCTTTCGTGCCTCCCGGTCGATGAGGGCATAGGTGACCTTGTCGGCGAGCGCCGCGCTGAGCAGCAGCAGGTCGATCCGCATCCCGCGGTGCTTGTGGAAGTCGCCTGCCCGGTAGTCCCACCACGAATACAGCCGGTCAGCCCCCGGGTAGACGCGGCGGAAGCCGTCCTCGAGCCCCCACTCCTCGATTCGCCGGAGCGCCTCGCGCTCCGGCTCGCTCACGTGGGTGGCGCCGACGAAGGCGGCCGGGTCGAAGACGTCCCGGTCCTCGGGTGCGATGTTGAAGTCGCCGCAGAGCGCGATCTGGTCGGAAGGATCTGCATGCTCGGCGAGATCCAGCCGGAGGCGCTCCAGCCACTCGAGCTTCGCCTCGTAGTGCTCGCTTCCCACCGACCGCCCGTTCGGGACGTAGACGCTCGCCACCCTGACCCCGCCGCAGCGGGCGGAGAGGAAGCGGCACTCCTCGATGTCGGAGAGCTCCTCGCCCGAGAAGCCCGGGTGGGCGTCCTCGAGGCCGACGCGGGAGAGGATGGCGACCCCGTTCCAGCGCCCGTTGCCGTGGTGGACGGACTCGTAGCCGAGTCCGTGGAACGCGAGAGCGGGGAAGGCGGCGTCGGCCATCTTCGTCTCCTGCATGCACAGCACGTCGGGCTCGGCGATCTCGAGCCACTCCTCGATCTTGCCAAGGCGCGCCTTCAGCGAGTTGACGTTCCAGGTGGCGATCCGCATCCCCGAAGTTGTAGCGCAGCGGCGAGGAGCCGGGTGTGGGCTCAGGCCGGGACGAGGACGAACAGCAGGTCGACCTCGGCGGCCCGCTCCCCTGCCACTGAGGCGACGCCGTGGCCGCGCCCGGCCCGAGCGGACATCTGCGTCAGGCGCACCTCGAGGTCGAGGCTGTCACCGGGCACCACCTGACGCCGGAACCGTGCGCGGTCGATCCCGCCAAAGAGGGGAAGGCGACCGGCGTACCGCTCGTCGGCGAGGACCGCCGCCGCCCCGAGCTGGGCGAGCGACTCGACCATGAGCACGCCCGGCACGGTCGGGCGGCCCGGGAAGTGGCCGGCGAAGAACTCCTCCTCGCCCGTCAACCGCCAGCGTCCGCGGGCGCTCTGGCCGGGCTCGAGCTCGGTGATCTCGTCAACGAGGAGGAACGGCGGGCGGTGCGGGATCAGGTCGTCGGGCCGCATGGCGCCAGTCTGTCCTCTCGCCGCGGTCCTGTGCAGCTTTCACCGTGGACGACTGAGCGGTCGCCCG
>JAKACF010000072.1 GCA_021821585.1 Actinomycetes bacterium | reverse complement strand
AGATCCGGTAGCGGTCCGCCCGAGTGCCGTCGTCGCTCATGTGAGGGTCCCTACCCACTCGGGCGTCGCGACTGGCGCGGCGCTGCACCGGGCGAGGCTCCGGGCGGCTGTCGCGTGCGGTGACGGGCGTGGCACGCTAGTGGCGTGCCCAGCCTCTCCGAGGATCTCGACTTTCGCGGCCTGATCAGCCAGGAGAGCGCCGGCCTGCGGCCGGCGCTCGACGGCGGGGGCCTCACCGTCTACCACGGCATCGACCCGTCGGTCGGCAGCCTGCACGTCGGGCACCTCATCGGGGTGCTCACGCTGCGGCGCCTCCAGCTGGCCGGCCACCGCCCGATCGCGCTGGCGGGGGGCGGGACCGGGCTCATCGGCGATCCCGGCGGCAGGGACACCGAGCGGCCGCTTCTCACCGAGGAACAGGTCGAGGCCAACGTCGCCGGGATCAGGGCACAGCTCGAGAGCCTGCTCGACTTCTCGCCCGCTGGCGGCGGATCGACCGGCGGAGGGGCCCTGCTCGTCAACAACGCCGACTGGCTGACCACCTACCGCCTCGTCGACTTCCTCCGCGACGTCGGGAAGCACTTCACCGTGAACCAGATGATCGCAAAGGAGTCGGTGAGGGCGCGCATCGACCGGCCGGAGCAGGGGATCTCCTTCACCGAGTTCAGCTACATGCTGCTCCAGGCCTGCGACTACCTCTACCTGCACGACCACTACGGCTGCCGGCTCCAGATCGGAGGCAGCGACCAGTGGGGCAACATCACGATGGGCCTCGAGTACGTCCGCAAGCTCCGTCACGTGGACGCCCACGCCTTCACCTGGCCGCTGCTCACCCGAGCGGACGGGTCGAAGATCGGCAAGAGCGACGCCGCCGGGGTGGCCTGGCTGGACCCGGAGCGGACCTCCCCCTACGCGCTCTACCAGTACTTCGTCCGCAAGGCGGACGACGAGGTCGGCCCGCTGCTCCGCTTCTACAGCTTCCGTGGCCGAGAGGAGATCCTCGAGCTCGACGCCGCCACGGAGCAGCGACCCCAGGCCCGGGAGGCGCAACGGGCCCTCGCCTACGAGGTCTGCGCCCTCGTGCACGGGGAGGCGGAGGCCAAGCGGGCAGAGGCCGCTGCGGCGGCTCTCTACAGCGAGGAGATCACCTCACTCGACGAGGGGCTCCTGCTCGACGTGGTGGGGGATGCCCCCTCGTCGGTCCTCGCCCGCTCGAGCCTCGAGGCGGGCTTCCCCCTCGTCGACGCCCTCGTGGCCGCCGGCCTGTCGCCCTCGAGGAGCGCCGCCAGGACGGCGGTCTCCCAGGGGGGTGCCTACGTCAACAATCGCCGCCGTGCCGGCGAGGACGAGCGGCTCACCGCCGACGACCTCCTCTACGGCCGCTACGTGGTCCTGCGCCGTGGGCGGCGCGACTACCACCTGCTGCGCGTCGAGTGACCCCGCCGCCCTGGCGGAGGGGTCGAGCTGCAGGCGGCTGCCTCAGTGCCGGAGGCCGGCGGCGGCCTCGCTCAGGAAGCGGTCCATGTTCTCGAAGCGCTGGGCCTCGCTGTCCCCGAGCGTGCGGTCCGACAGCACGAACTCGCTGACGCCGAGCTCCCGGTAACGGGCGAGGTGCTCCCCGATCTCGGCCGGCGAGCCGGCGAGGGTCGGCTGCCGGTCGCCGGTCGCGAGGAGCGCCTCGGCCCCGGCCGGGTCGTCGGTCAGGTGGACCAGAGCCTGAACCGACCGTTCGAGCGAGGCGGGGTCGCGGCCCGCCGCCTCGCAGTGGCGGTCCAGGACCGAGATCTTGTGCGCGATGTGCTCCGGCGTGCCCCAGTAGTTCCAGATGTCGGCGTGGCGGGCGGCGATGCCCATGGCGATCTTCTCGCCGGCCACCCCGAGCAGGAGGGGGAGGTGCGCCTGGACCGCCTTCGGCTCGCACGGGGCGTCGACGAGCCGGTACCAGCGCCCGTCGAAGTTCGACCAGGTGGTGTCGAGCAGCGAGCGGATGACCTGGCAGGCCTCGTCGAGGCGACCGAGCAGCTCGGGGACCTCGGGCAGCTCGATGCCGTAGGCCTGGTGCTCGTTGCGCTGCCACCCGCCGCCGAGGCCGAGGACGAGGCGGCCGTTCGAGATCCGGTCGACGGTCGCCGCCATCTTGGCGACGATGGCGGGATGGCGGTAGGTGTTCCCGGTGACGAGCACACCGAGGCGCACCCGCGCCGTGCGGGCGGCGAGAGCGCCGAGGGTCGTCCAGGACTCGAGGCGGGGCTGGAGCGCCGGCTTGGTCCTCGGCATGAAGTGGTCCGCCAGGTAGACGGCGTCGTAGCCGAGGCGCTCGGCTTCGAGGGCCGTGGCGAGGATCTCGTCGAAGGGCCGCTCGGTGGCGACCCAGAGGCCGAATCGCATGCCCTCGTCCTAGTGGATCCCGGACGCCGCCGTGCACCCGGCGTCTCACCCGCAGCGTGAGGGAGCCTCGAGGCCTCCGATGCCGGCGGGGAGGGCGGCGATCAGCTCGCCGGAGACGTCCGCCAGGGAGGTGATGTTCTCCGCCGCGTCGCGGGGAGTGGTCGAGGCGGCGACCCGTCCGGCCGAGGGGGCCAGGCAGGCGACGGTCGTCGCCCCAAAGGCGAACACGGCGCCGTGCCCCGCCGACAGGTTGAGCGAGGCGAGCGTCGCCGGCAGCGACGGGGACAGGTCGGAGAGGTGGCGCAGGGAGGGGACGGCGAACCGCTCGAGGGAGGTGCTGCCGTTCCTGCTCACTGCGACGAGCGCCGCGCGTGCGCCGACGGCCAGCGACTCCACTTCTGCTCCTCCCGGCAGGTCGGTGCTCGCCGTCATCGCCCCGCTGGCGAGGTCGACCACGGTCAGACGGGTCGAGGAGGCGGGGCCGACGGCGCTCGGCCGGAACAGGCTGGCCAGCACGGCCCCTCCGGGAACCGTGGCGATCCGCTGGACGACCACTCCCGGAAAGGAGGCGATCTGGCGCACCCTGCCCGCTGCGTCGACGGCGAGCAGCTGGCGGCCCGTCGAGACGACGAGGCCCCCGGGTGCGTCGAGCAGGCTCAGCCCGTAGCCGCGGCCGAGCCGGACCGTCCGCTCGGGCGCGAGGGTCCGGGGGCGGAGCTCGACGAGTGCCAGCTCGTAGGGGGGCGTGTCACTGGCCCCCTCGAGCGCGAGCCGGCTCTCTCCGAACCAGACCGCTCCCCGGGAGGCAGCCACGGCGCTCGCGATCGGGGCGGCGCGGGTGAAGGGGGGCGAGACGACGGACGATCCGGTCGACGGGTCGAACTCGACGACGCGGAGAGAGGACTCCTCGGCACCGCAGGCCTGGAGGGCGAGCGCCCGGGTACCGTCGACCGCCACCGCCGGGAAGACGCCCCCGGCGAGCAGGTGGAAGGGCCAGCTCCCGATGCGAGCCGGTGCCGAGACCGGGGAGGCAGTGACCGGGGCGGCACAGGCCCGCGTGGCGATCGTGCGGCCGACAGACGGTCGAACGCGTGCGCCGCGCATGGTGGCGAGCGAGACGCCGGCCGCAGCCCCGGCCACCACGACGACGGCAACCCCGATCGAGACAGGGGAGGCTCGCCACCGGCGTCGCCGGGATAGGGGGGCACTCTGTTCGGATCCCACGTGGTGTGCCACCGCCGCCCTCGCCCTTGCCGGTCAGGTGCTGTCGGAATTCTAGGACGCCTGTCGGCTCCTCCGGCTTGCAGCCGGGAGTGGCTCCGGACGCGAGACGGCCGGGCGACTCGCCCGGCCGTCTCGATCCGTGAAGAGGGTGCTCAGTACAGGCCGAGCGTGGCTGCGCACTGCGGCCACTGGCCCCAACCCGAGCGAGCCTGCAGCTCGGCGGCCGCCTGGTCCTGGACCGAGGGCGGCGCGTTGCTCGGAAGGCCCGTGAAGCCGAGGCCGTACCACGTCTGCAGCGAGAACTGGTAGGCGCCGTAGTAGCCGTTTCCCGTGTTCTCGGCGTAGTTGTCACCCGACTCGCAGACGCGCAGCTCGTACCAGACGCCGCCCGAGGGGGCGGCGGGCGCCGGAGGAGCCGTCGTCGGCGGGGCGGTGACGACCGGGACGGTCGTCGGTGGCACCGTCGTCGGCGGTGCCGGTGCGGCCACCAGCACGCTGTGACGGTGGCGGATGCGGTGGTGGTGACGCTTCGGCCGGACAGGGAGCCCGGTCGAGGGGTTGAGGTTGGAGCGCTTCACGAGCGTGAGGTCGTGAGCGGCGACGAGGTCGCGTCCGCCGCCGGCTTCGGGGCGGACCTCTGCGGTCACCGACGCCGACCGGACGGACCGTCGGCGGGGGTGGAGGTCGTGACTGACGGCCTTGGTGCTCGTCAGGACGGAATTGAATGTGCCGGCGGTGGTGCCGGCGAGGGCGCTCGTACCGAGCGCCGCGAACGCGGTCAGCGCGATCAGGGGGTGCTTGCGCATCGTGCTCCTCGGGCAGACCCGGAACCCCAGTTCCGGAGGGGGTGCTCTGATGCGGGCAGCCCGTCTTCGTCGCATGCGGCTCGTGGCACGCTGCCGGAAAGGGCTCGGCGTGCCGGGATGCGGGCATCCTTTCGAGGTGCAGACGGGTATGGCCCTGGTGTGCTGGTGGGTAGCGGCGGCTCCTTTTGTCCGGCCTTGGACGGATTGGGACGAACGGGACGCGTCGGGCGCCGTTACAGCCGTTTCCTCGACTGACGAGCAGGGGCCCGAAGGCCGGTTCCGCCCCGGTCTCCCAGGTGCCGGGGGAACTGCTCTGCCGTTCGTCGTATGACTCGTTGCGCTCGCTCACTGTACGGCGGGCGTCTGCTGGCGAGCAACATCATACCACCGAGAGTGGTGGACCCGACCGGTCGCGTGTCGATCCGGGTGACAGATGCCTGCCTGCTAGAAGAGGGAGATGACGTCATCACGGCCGTTCTGGGGCGAGGTCGCTCGGCCGGCCCCTGCAATTGGCACTCTCGATGACTGGGTCACGACGCAGGTGTGCGTCGTGGGACTCGGTGGCAGCGGGCTGTCAGCGTTGACCGAGCTCGCACGTCGTGGCGTGCCCGCCGTCGGGATCGACGAGACGGGCGTCGCCGCAGGCGCCGCCGGCAGGAACGGCGGCTTCCTCCTCGCCGGGCTGGCCGCCTTCCACCACGAGGCCGTCGGGCGCTTCGGGAGGGACCGGGCCGTCGCCTGCTACCGGGCGACCGAGGCCGCACTTGCAGAGATGGCGGTCGAGACGCCGGATGCGGTCCGCCGGACAGGCAGCCTCAGGATCGCGGCCGACGGCGCTGAGCTCGAGGACTGCGACCGGCAGGCGTCTGCCATGATCGCCGACGGCCTCACCGTCGAGCGCTATTCGGGGCCGGAGGGAGAGGGCCTGCTCGTGCCCGACGACGCCACCTTGCAGCCTGCCGAGCGCTGCCGGGAGTTGGCGCAGCGGTGCCTCGAGGCGGGCGCGCAGCTCTTCCAGGGGGCTCACGTCCGCGAGATCTCGCCCGGCCGCGTGACATGTGACACCGGCGGTGTCGTATGCCGCTCGGTGCTCGTCTGCGTGGACGGCCGGCTCGAGCAGGTGGTGCCGAGCCTGGCCGGGATCGTGAGGAGCGCCCGGCTTCAGATGCTCGCCACCGAGCCGCTCGGACGCGTCGTGGCGGAGCGCCCTGTCTACCGGCGCTACGGCTACGACTACTTCCAGCAGCTGCCGACCGGCGAGCTGTTGCTCGGCGGGGGTCGCGACCTCGGCGGAGAAGGGGAGTGGACGACCGAGGCGCTCCCCGGCCCGGTCGTCCAGTCCGCCCTCGACCGGCTGACGGACGAGATCGCCGGGCGGTCGGCTCGGGTCTCGCACCGCTGGGCAGGGGTCGTCGGCTTCACCGCCTCCGGACTTCCGGTGGTTCGGCAGGTGGGCGAGGGCGTCTTCGCCGCCGGGGGCTACTGCGGAACCGGGAACGTCATCGGCCGGATCGCCGGCAGGGCCCTCGTCGAGCTGGCGTTCGACGGGTCGAGCGAAGCAGCGGCGCTGTTCGACGCTCCGCAGGCGAGCTGAGATCAGGCAGCCGGCCCGTTCGCCTGGCTGGCCGTTCCCGTCGGGATCCCGAGCGAGGACTCCGTCTGCTCCATCGCCGCCGCCACGGCGCTGCGCACGTCCGGACGGGTCTCCTCGGCGACGCTCGCGAGGGGGGTGAGCGTGGCGTAGCCGCCGGCGGTGAGCGCCTCGTCGCTCTCCTCGCCGGCGGGAGCATCCCCGAAGCCGAGCTCGAGCTGCATGCGCGAGCTGCCCGTCGCGTCGACGAGTGCGGAGCGGATGAGCCCGGAGCGGGCCAGCTTGGCGAGGCGGATGCCGCGGAGCTGGTCGAGGGGGAGGTTGGGGACGTTGCAGCTCACGACGGTGCGGGGAGGGGCGGCCGCCACCCGCGGTGCGAGCTCGGCCGCCAGGGCGGCGGCCGTCTCGAAGTGGATGCGGTCGCCGGTGTCGGTCTCGTAGGCCGAGAACGGGCCCGACTGGATGCTCATCGCGAGCCCTCGCTTGTTGAAGTGGACCGCGGTGAGCGCCGCTCCGATGGTGCCCGAGTGCAGCACGGCGCGCCCGACGTTACGACCGGGGTTGATGCCGGCGACGACCAGGTCGGGCGGGGCACCGTAGGCCCCGAGGCAGCCGGCGATGACGATGAGGGCCGGCAGGGCCTCGACCGCCAGCGTCTCGATGCCCTCGAGACCCTCCGGCTCGACGGCCGTGACCTCGATCCCGTCGCTCATGGTGTGAAGCGGTCCGACGCCGGCGCCGGCGCCGCTCGCCTCCGTGGCGGGCGCGGCCACGAGGACGTCGAAGCCCGCCTCGTCGAGGGCGCGGGCGAGGGCGGCGATACCTGGTGCGTCGACCCCGTCGTCGTTGGTGACAAGGACTCGCACGGGCTCTAGGTTACCGACGCCGCCGCGGCGGTTACTCGATCGTGACGAGCGTGCCGATCGGGGTGTAGGGCCAGACGATGGCCGCCGAGCTGAAGGGCATCTCGACGCAGCCGAGGCTCTGGGGGAAGCCGTACGCCGCCCGGATGAACCCGTGCAGGGCGTCGCCGCCGTTGAAGTAGCTGACCCAGGGGATGCCGGGGTCGTTGTAGGTCGTGCCGTTCGGGTTCGTCCCGCTCATGGTGGTGACGCGGTAGCGGAGGTAGACCGGCCACGTCCCGACCGCCGTCGGCGACTGGGGAATGCCGGTGTTGGCGAGCGTCGTGAAGACGTTCACGCCGTTTCGCCAGACGGTCACGAACTCGGGGCTCGCCTGGGACACGTAGACGTAGTCGTAGGGCGCCGTCGTCACCTGCTGCTCGGCGGCCGCCCTGAGGAGGGTCTTCCAGACGACCGGGCCGGCGACACCGTCGGTGGTGAGGCCGTGCGCCGCCTCGAACTCCATGACGGCGCCCGTCGTGATGACGTTCGCCTGCCCGGGCTTCCACAGCGCCGCCAGCATCGGCGGGATGTTGGGGAAGCGCCAGCTGAACGATCCGGCGAGCGCCTCCCGGGGGACGTCTCCCGGGCTCGAGGGCTCGAAGTCCTTCGGCGCAGCGGCGCTCGGAGCGCTCACCACGGTGGTGCCGGTCATCGAGGGCGGCGAGGGAGGCGTCCTGAAGCGGGGGGTGGTCGACGTCGGCACGCCGGAGGCCGGCGCCGGTTGGCTCCCGCCCGCAGGGGTGAAGGCGACCGGCAGGTAGCCGAGCTCGGCGAGGAGCTCCTGGAGCCGGAGGACCGAGGCGCCCTCCACCTTGAAGGCGGAGCGGACGGCGTGGCCGAGCGTCATGCCGCCGGTGCTCACCGACGCGGCGGGGACCGTGACGATCTCGCGCTGGTAGGGGGCGAACTGCGACACCGGGCGGAACTGCACGGTGCGTGGTCCGACCCGGTACCAGCTGCCCGCCGGCGACGGGTCGAGAGTCGGGAGCGGGCTCGAGGGAGCGAGCGGCTCGGTGTAGCGGACCGTCACGTCCGACTGCCACGAGACCGAGGCGCTGCCCGGCGACGGGGCGATCGAGGCGACCCCGAGCGGCCCCTTCGGCGGCGGGGCGGCGTGGTGGTGGGAGTGGGTGGACCGTGCCCGCGTCGAGATCAGGGTGGCCCGCGTGCGGGCCCCCGAGTGGTGGGTGGCGACGAGGAAGCCGGCCGTCCCGACGCCGACGACGACGACCAGCGCGCCCACGACAAGGGGGATCCCGAAGGAGCCGGTGCTCGACCGCCCGTGGACTCTGGCCTTGCTCATCGATCCGACCCCTCTGCTCCCTCCCGGCTCGCCCACCGGGTGTGGCGAAATCGTACCCGCGACCTCGACCATTTCTAACGCGCGAAGCGTTCCGAGGAGGGACGGCTCTCCCGACACGACGCACCGCCGAGGTGCCCGGGCGGCCACGTCGGCCGGGGCGAGCGGGCGGGCCGGGGAGGCGGCGCCCGTCCCTCGCTCGGCCGACGACCGGCTCCGAGCGGGGCGACGTACACTGTCGCTCGCAGGGAGGCGCCATGATCGAGCCGGAGTCGGGGGGTCTCGAGCCCCGCAGGAGGGGCGGGGTCATGAAGGGGGGCCACTACCTGCTCGTGGCCGCGGTCGCGATCCTGGCGGTTGTGGTCGCCTTCGCGGTCTTCTCCTTCGTGGTCGGCCTGGTCGTCGAGGTCGTGAAGATCGCACTCGTGGCGGCCGTCGTCGCGGCAGCGTTCCTGATCGTCGCCCGGATCGCCCGTCGGGCTCGCTGACCGCGGAGTCAATTGTCGACTGCCAGGGGTGACGGCGCCTAGGCTGTCGCCAAGCGGCTTGGGGATGTGGTCGCCTCCGACACTTCTGGAGGGTGAGGCATGGACCGGCCGGCGGCGAACGAGGGGAGGATTCTCGAGTTGCTCGACCACGCGGTCGTGGTCGGCGACCTCTCCGGCGCCGTCGTCTCCTGGAGCCCGGCGGCCGAGCGCCTCTACGGGTGGGCGCGCTACGAGGTCCTCGGGAGGCAGATCCCCGAGCTGATGGCGCCCTGGCTCTCGGAGGCCGACCTTTCCGAGCGCCTCGCCCGGTCGGCCTCACAGCCTGTCACCGAGGTCGTGGGTCAGCGGCGCAAGGACGGTTCGTCGTTCGTCGCCCGGATCGTCTCGCGGGCGCTTCGCGGGGAGGGCGGCGAGCTGAGCGGCGTGATCGCCGTCCTCTCGGACGTGGGCGAGGAGACCTCGTCCGCCGTGGCGCTCGAGCGGTCGGAGCGCCGGCTGCGGGCCCTCCTCGAGCACGCCTCCGACGTCGCCCTGGTCGTCGGGAGCGACGGCAGGCTGAGCTACGCCAGCCCGGCGGCGAAGCGCGTGCTCGGCTACGAGCCCGATGCGCTGATCGGGACGGCCGCGTCTCAGCTGATCCATCCCGAGGACCTCGAGATCGGGCGGGGGGCGGTCCTCGCCGTCATCGAGGCAGGCGAGACGCCGGCCGTCGAGTGGCGGGTCCGTCACCTCGACGCCAGCTGGCGCCTCGTACGCGGGACCATCGCCGACCGCCGCGGCGAGCCCGGCGTCGAGGGGTTCGTCGTGAACCTGCGGGACGTCACCGAGCGGCGGAGGTTCGAGGCCTCGCTCACCCGACAGGCGCTCCAGGACCCGCTCACGGCGCTGCCCAACCGGGCGCTGCTGAGCGACCGGCTTGACGGAGCCATCACACGGACACGGCGGAGCGGTCTCCTCCTCACCGTCCTCTACCTCGACCTCGACCGGTTCAGGGCCGTCAACGACAGCCTCGGGCACGAAGCGGGCGACCGGTTCCTCAGGATCGTCGCCAAGCGGATACGGACGGCCATCGGCCCCGACCACACCCTCGCCCGCTTCAGCGCCGACGCCTTCGTCGCCGTCGTGGAGAACGTGGCGGACACGGCATGGGCAGTCGAGTTGGCAGAGAGGGTCGCACGTGCGGTGACCGCCCCCGTCCGCCTGCTCGGCAGCGAGCTCGTCCCGGCTGCCAGCATCGGCGTCGTCGTGACCGCTGCCGAGCGAGGCACGACGGCGGCATCGCTGATCCGCGACGCCGACGTGGCCACCCGCCAGGCGAAGCGGAGGGGCGGTGGCCGGGTCGAGGTGTTCGACGAGGAGATGCGGTTCGCGCTCCTCGGGCGGCTCAGCCTCGAGGCCGACCTGCGCCACGCCATCGAGCACCAGGAGCTGGTGGTGCACTACCAGCCCGTCGTCTCCCTCGACGGCGACATCCGGGGCGCCGAGGCCCTCGTGCGGTGGGAGCACCCGGTGCGCGGGATGCTCCCGCCTTCGGAGTTCATCGGGCTGGCGGAGGAGACCGGGCTGATCGGGCCTCTCGGCGAGTTCGTCCTCCGGGCGGCATGCCGGCAGGCGGCGCTGTGGCGGTCGGCGCTCGCGCCGAGCCTCACCATGGCGGTGAACGTCTCCGCCCGCCAGCTGGCGGTCCCCGAGTTCGGCTCGCTCGTCTTGAAGGTCCTCGCCGACGAGCAACTCGAGCCCTCCGCCCTGTGCCTCGAGATCACCGAGACGGCCCTCGAGGCCGACCCCGAGGTTGCCCTCTCCTCCCTCGCCCGCCTGTCCGGGCTCGGTGTACGGCTCGCGGTCGACGACTTCGGCACCGGCTACTCCTCGCTCGTCCAGCTACGGAGGTTCCCGGTGCACCTGTTGAAGCTCGACCGCCTCTTCGTCGCGGGCCTCGGACGGAACAAGGACGACTCGACCATCGTGGGCGCCGTCGTCGAGCTGGCTCACTCCCTCGGGCTGAGGGCCGTGGCCGAAGGCGTCGAGACCGAGGGACAGCGCCGGGAGCTGCAGCGCTTCGGGTGTGACCTCGCTCAGGGGTTCCTCTGGGCGCGCCCGGTCGATGCCGCCGGCTTCGAGGTGGCACTCGGCCACTCCCACCCGTCGCGAGCCTCAGGAGCCGGGCAGGCCCGCTGACTCGGCCGCCGCCTGGCTCACCCAGGTGTCGTACATGGCGGCGTACCGCCCGCCCGCCTCCACCAGCTCCTCGTGGCTGCCGATCTCGACGATCTCCCCCTCGTCGACCACGACGATCCTGTCCGCCTTCATCGCCGTCGAGAGACGGTGGGCGATCAGCACGGCGGTGCGCGCCTCGAGCAGCACGTCGAGCGCCGCTTCGATCTTGCTCTCGGACTGCAGGTCGAGGTTCGAGGTCGCCTCGTCGAGCACGAGGACACGAGGCTGGGCGAGGAACGCCCTGGCGAGCGCGATCAGCTGGCGCTCGCCGGAGGAGAGCGACTGGCCGCGTTCGTGCACCGGAGTCTCGAGGCCCTGCGGGAGGCGCTCGACGACCTCGCCGAGGCCGACGGCGGCGACGGCGCGCCCCACCTCGGCGTCGTCTGCCCCGGGCCGTCCGAAGGCGATGTTGTCGCGGATCGTCCCAGCGAACAGGAACGGCTCCTGGGGGA
>JAKACF010000071.1 GCA_021821585.1 Actinomycetes bacterium | reverse complement strand
ACTGCACGGCCATCTCCGACGGCAGCCGGCGGATCGAGGCGGGCGCGGCGGTCTCGTTCGTCCTCGGCCCCTCGCACGGCGGCCGGCACGAGGCCGTGTCGGTGACCAAGCTGGCGGCCGAGCGCGTCCGGCCCTCGGTCGCCGTCCGGCCGGTGCGGGGCGACGAGCGGGAGTTCGTCACCGCCACGCTCGAACAGCGCTGGGGCGGGGAGGTGGTGGTGGCGCGCGGGTTCCCGGTGCACGCCGATGCCCTCGAGGCACTCGTGGCCGTCCTCGACTCGGGCGAGCGGGCGGGCCTGCTCACCTACCGGGTCGACCACAACAGTCTCGAGGTCGTCACCCTGGACGCCTTCGTCCCCGGTGAGGGCGTCGGCTCGGCGCTCCTCGAGGCGGCCGGAGAGGTCGCCCGCAAGGCGGGGCTGTGGCGGCTCTTCCTCGTGACCACGACCGACAACCTGCGGGCGATCGGGTTCTACCTCACGAGGGGGCTTCGCATCGCGACGGTCCACCAGAACGCCGTCACCTTCGCCCGGGAGATCAAGCCCTCCATCCCGGTGATCGGCTACTTCGGGATCCCGCTCGAGGACGAGGTCGAGTTCGAGCTCGTCCTCGGCGGCGAGGGACCGCCTCCCCGCGCCGGCTGAGGCGCTCAGGCGCCGCCGCTCTGGCCGGGCGTGCTCGACGCCTCGGAGATCTTGACGAAGGCGAGGCGGAGCTGGGTCAGCCCCTCGGTGAGGGTTCCGTGGTGCTGGCCGAGCCGCTCGCCGAGCCCGTCGACGAGCACGCCCATGGCGTCGATGGCGAGGCGGGCGGAGGCGAGGTTCGGCGGCTGCTGGGAGAGGTGGAGCGCCGCCAGCTCGAACAGGCCGTAGCAGTGGTTGGCGACGACGTCCTCGACCGGCGTCGAGGTCAGCTCGGCCGCCAGGCGCGCCATGTCCTCCTCGGAGATGCCTTCCTCGAAGGCGCCCGTCGGCCCGGGCGGGGCCGTCTCGGCGGCGGGGGAGGGGGGCGGCCCGCCGCGTTCCACGCGGTGCTCGCCGTCGGGCGTCCAAAGGCTGCTCACGACTGCTAGCGTAGAGCGAGACAATCGAGGAGAAGCGGGGCGGCGCCACGGCGCCCTCCCACCTGGCCACCCGCCGGTGCCGGCGGAGCGTGCGCCAGGTCATTCGGACACCGCGGCCTCGGCCCGCCTCTCCGCCATGAGCCATGAGCGACGCTCAGGCAGAGCGAGAGGAACGACCGCCGATCACCAACGCACCGTCCACGAACGAGCCTCGGATCAACGACCGCATCCGGGCCCGCGATGTCCGTCTCGTCGACTCCCAGGGCCAGCAGCTCGGCATCAAGTCCCTCCCCGAGGCGCTCTCCATCGCGCAGGCCCAGGACCTGGACCTCGTCGAGGTGGCTCCGCTCGCCAACCCGCCGGTCTGCCGGATCATGGATTACGGCAAGTTCAAGTTCGACGCCGCCCAGAAGGCCAAGGAGTCCCGCCGCAAGGCGAACAACGTCGGGATCAAGGAGATGAAGTACCGGCCGAAGATCGGCCAGGGGGACTTCGACACCAAGACCCGCCAGGTCCTGCGCTTCCTGCAGGAGGGGCACAAGGTGAAGGTGACCGTCATGTTCAGGGGGCGGGAGGTGTACCACTCCGACCTCGGGCGGCGCATCCTCGACCGGATCGCCGAGCAGGTGGAGGGTGTCGGGAGGGTCGAGTCCGACGCCCGGCTCGACGGCAGGAACATGGTGATGGTCATCGCCCCGGACAAGCGGGCCAGGCAGTCCGCTGCCGACCGGGGCCAGGAGCACCACGACGGCTCGGCGGAGGCCGGGCCCACCACGCCGGCTGCGGCGCCGCCGCCGCCCGCAGAGACAGGGGAGTAGCCATGCCGAAGATGAAGACCCACCGCGGTGCGGCCGCCCGGTTCAAGGTGACCGGCACCGGCAGGCTGCGCCGGCGCCAGCAGATGCGGCGCCACATCCTCGAGAAGAAGAACTCGGTGCGAAAGCGCCGCCTCGCCCACGAGGTCGAGGTCTCGCCGGGCGACCGCAGGAACGTCCGCCGCATGCTCGGGATCTGATCCCGCCCGCGCGCCACGCGGCGCGCACCGACAGTCGCTCACCACCACGAAGGAAAGGAGAACCCCCAATGGCCAGGGTCAAGCGCGCGGTTCACGGTAAGAAGCACCGGCGGGCCGTACTCGAGCGCGCCCAGGGGTTCTACGGCAACCGGTCCCGGAGCTACCGGGCCGCCAACGAGCAGGTCATGCACTCCCTGCAGTACGCCTACCGGGACCGGCGGGCGCGCAAGGGCGACTTCCGCCAGCTCTGGATCCAGCGGATCAACGCGGCGGCGCGCCTCAACGGGACGTCCTACAGCCGCTTCATCGCCGGCCTGCATCGCGAGGGGGTCGAGGTGGACAGGAAGATCCTCGCCGACCTCGCCGTCCGGGACCCGAACGCCTTCTCGGCGCTCGTCAAGGTCGCCGTCGGCGACGCCGCCTCCGAGGCGGCGCCGGAGAGCGAGGCCAGCTCCTGAGCCGCCAGGCGCTCGGCGCGCGCCACCAGCGTGTCCAGCGCCTGCGGCGGCTGCTCCGCCGCCCGAGCGCCCGGGAGACCGAGCGCGCCTTCGTCGCCGAGGGGCTGAAGGTCGTCTCGGCCGCCCTCGACGCCGGGGTGCCCGTCGAGAGCCTCTTCGTCGCCGCCGAGGGTCGGGAGCTCCCCGCCGTCCAGGCCCTGGCGGCCCGCGTCCTTGCTGCGGGCTCCAGGGTCTACGACCTCGGGCCGGGGATCATGGAGCGGGTGGCCGACACCGTCACGCCCCAGCCGGTCTGCGCCGTGCTCGGCCTGCTCGACCGCCCACTCGCCGAGGTGGCGGCCGCCCGGCAGGGCGGGAGGCTGGTCGTCGTGTGCGCGGACGTCCGCGACCCGGGCAACCTCGGTGCCGTCATCCGCTCGGCTGCCGCCGCCGGCGCCACCGGGATCGTCTGCTGCGAGGGGACCGTCGACCCGTTCAACCCGAAGGTCGTCCGGGCCAGTGCCGGCACGCTCTTCCAGCTCCCCCTCGCCCAGGGCGGCCCCGCCGCGGCCGCCCTCGGCGAGCTGCGGGAGGCCGGCTGCCGGCTCGTCGCCACGACGGCGAGGGGCGGGACGGACTACGACCGGGCCGACCTCGGCGGCGACGTCGCCCTCGTGTTCGGCAACGAGGCGTCCGGCCTGCCCGACGACCTCGTCGAGCTCGTCGACGAGTGCGTCACGATCCCGATGCGCGAGGGCGCCGAGTCGCTCAACGTCGCCATGACGGCGACCGTCCTCTGCTTCGAGATCGCCCGCCGCCGCCGGCTTTCCTGACCGGCCCGCCGAGCCCCTACCATGAGCAGATGGCGCCGGAGACGAACCTGAGCGAGTCGAGCCCGTCTCCGGCGGTCGAGGCGCCCTTCGACCCGCGCGAGCTCGGCGAGATCGAGGCCGAGGCGCGCCGCGGGCTCGAGGCCGCCGCCGGCCTCGCCGCCCTCGAGGAGGCCGAGCGCGAGGCTCTCGGCCGGCGCTCCCGCTTCTCCTCGCTCTACCGGGCGCTCGGCGCCCTCGACGCCGCCGCCCGCAAGGACGCCGGTCGCGCCCTCAACGAGCTCCGCCGCCGGATCGAGGCCGCGGCCGACGAGCGCCGGGTGGTCCTCGAGGCGGCCGAGCGCGAGGCGCGCCTCGAGCGGGACCGCCTGGACCTCACCGAGGTGCTCCCGGGTCCTGCGCCCGGGCACCTCCACCTCGTCACCCAGGTCAGAGAGGAGCTCGAGGACGTCTTCGTCGGCATGGGCTACGAGATCGCCGAGGGCCCCGAGGTGGAGACCGACTGGTACAGCTTCCAGGCGCTCAACATCCCGCCCGACCACCCCGCCCGCAGCTCCTTCGACACCTTCTTCCTCGAGCTCGGCGAGCCGGGCGCGGAGAACTACCTGCTCCGCCCGCACACCTCCCCGGTCCAGATCCACCTGCTCGAGCGGGGACGGTTGCCGATCTACGCGGCGGTCCCGGGCCGGGCGTACCGCCGGGACACCCCCGATGCCACCCATCTGCCCGTCTTCCACCAGGTGGAGGGTCTCGTCGTCGACCGGGGGATCACCTTCGGCGACCTCGCCGGCACGATCGACACCTTCGTGCACGCCATCTTCGGCGAGGAGGTCTCGACGAGGCTGCGGCCGGCCTACTTCCCCTTCACCGAGCCCTCCGCCGAATTCGAGATCACCTGCCGGATCTGCCACGGCGCCGGCTGCCGCACCTGCTCGATGACCGGCTGGATCGAGCTCGGCGGGTGCGGCATGGTGCACCCGGCCGTCTTCGAGGCGACCGGGGTCGACCCCGAGGAGTGGTCCGGCTTCGCCTTCGGCTTCGGCATCGACCGGTTGGCGATGATGCGGCACGGGATCTCCGACCTCCGGTCCTTTGTCGAGAACGACGTCCGCTTCCTGCGCCAGTTCTGAGCGCCCCGCCGTCGAAAGGACCGACTGAGAGATGAGAGCTCCGCTTTCCTGGCTGTGCGAGCTCACGCCGCTCGCGGCGGATGCCCGCGACCGCGCCTCGGTGGTGGAGCTCGCGTCCGAGCTCGACTCGCTCGGCCTCGTCGTCGAGGGGACCGACTGGGTCGGCGAGGGCCTCGACGAGGTCGTGCTCGCCCGGGTGCTCGAGATCGGGGCGATCAAGGGCGCCGACAAGATCCGGCGCGTCGTGGTCGACCGGGGAGAGGGCGAGACGGTCGAGGTCGTCTGCGGCGCCTGGAACTTCTCCGAGGGCGACGTCGTCCCCCTCGCCCCGGTCGGCTCCACCCTTCCCGGCGACTTCCGCATCGAGCGTCGCAAGCTGAGGGGCGTCGTCTCGAACGGGATGCTCTGCTCGGGCCGGGAGCTCGAGCTCTCCGACGACCACGCCGGCATCCTCGTCCTCGGCCGCTCCGGCGAGGGGGACGACCGGCTCGAGCTCGGCCAGCCGCTCTCCGAGCACCTCGGCTTCGGCCTCGACGTCGTCTTCGACCTCGCCGTCGAGCCGAACCGTCCCGACTGCCTCTCGATGGTCGGCGTGGCACGGGACCTGGCCGCCCGCTACGGCCTGCCGCTCGAGATCCCCGAGCCCTCGCTGGCCGAGTCCGGGACGGCGGCGGCCGAGCTCGCCACCGTCGTGGTCGAGTCGCCCGAGCTCTGCCAGCGCCTGATCGGCCGCGTGCTGACGGGGATCCGCCCGGCGCCCTCGCCCGCCCTCGTCCGGCGCCGCCTGCTGCTCGCCGGGATGCGGCCGATCAACCACGTCGTCGACGCCTCGAACTACGTCATGCTCGAGCTCGGCCAGCCGAACCACCCCTATGACCTCGGACGGCTCGGAGGGTCGGGTCTCAAGGTGCGCCCGGCGGCGCCGGGCGAGACGATCGTCACCCTCGACGGCGAGACCCGGGTCCTCGGGGGGCGCCCCCGGCGCGGCGACGACCCGCTCAGCGACAAGGACCTGCTCATCTGCAACGCGCACGACGTCCCGGTCGGCATCGCCGGGGTGATGGGCGGCCAGTCGAGCGAGATCGGCGAGGAGACCGGTGCCGTCCTGCTCGAGGTGGCCCGGTTCACACCCGTGGCCGTCGGCCGGACGGCCCGGCACGTGGGGCTCAGAACCGAGGCATCGGTCCGCTTCGAGCGGGGGGTCGACCCCGAGCAGATGGAGCGGGCGGCCGCCCGCTTCTGCCAGCTCGTCGTCGAGGCGGCCACGGCGGCCGACCTGCCGGCGCCGGTCGTGGCTCCCGGGCTCGTCGACGCCAACCCGGTGCCGTTCGCCCGCTCGAGGGTGACCCTCCGCCCGCCGAGGGCGAATGCCCTGCTCGGCCTCGACCTCGCCCCCGAGCTGATGGGCGCCCTCCTCGCCCCGATCGGCTACGAGGCGGTCGGGGACGGCCGGCCGGAGGCGGAGCTCGAGCTCCTCGTGCCGAGCTGGCGTCCGGACGTCTCCCGGGAGGTCGACGTCATCGAGGACGTCGCGAGGACCTACGGCTACCAGCGGATCCCGCGCACGAGCCGGCGCTCGCCCGCGGTCGGCCGCCTCGACGCCACCCAGTCGACGCGCCGCCGCCTCCGCCGGGTGCTCACCGGTCTCGGGGCCGACGAGGCGTGGACCGGCTCGATCGTCGATCCGTCCGACGAGGAGCTCGCCGGCGCCCGAGGCGCCTTCATCACCGTGGCGAACCCGATGGCGGCCGAGGAGTCGGTGATGCGGGCGGGCCTGCTCGCCGGTCTCATGAAGGCCGTCCGTCACAACGCCGCCCACCGGAACCCGTGGGTGAGGCTGTTCGAGGTGGGTGACGTCTTCGCCGCGCGCCCCGAGGGAGCGGGCATGCTCCCCGAGGAGTGCGAGCGGGTGGCGCTCGTGCTCGCCCTCGAGGGCGACGACGCCGCCGCCGCCGTGAACGCCTGGCGCGTCGTCTCCGAGGCGCTCGGCCTGGCGGAGGTGGAGCTGCGCCAGCAGGCGGCCGAGGCGCCGGGCGGGGCCGGGGCGCTCGAGGTGGACCTCCGTGGCCTGCACCAGGCCCGCTCCGGCCTGCTCGTCGTGCCCGCCCGGGACGAGCAGCCCGAGGCCGTGCTCGGTGCCGTCGGCGAGGTGGACCCCGAGGTCCTCGCCGCCTTCGGCCTGCCGCACGGGCGGGTCGGCTGGCTCGAGCTCGACCTCGTCCGGCTGGCCGGCGCCCCGCGCCGTCCGGCCCAGGCCAGGCCTGTCAGCCGCTACCCCTCGAGCGACGTGGACCTCGCCTTCAGCGTCGACGAGGCCGTCCCCGCCGCCGCCGTCGAGGAGGCAGTGAGGCGGGCCGCCGGCGACCTGTGCGAGTCGGTGGAGCTCTTCGACGTCTACCGGGGGGCCGGGCTGGCGGAGGGGCGCCGCTCGCTCGCCTTCCGCGTCCGGCTCTGCGCGAGCGACCACACCCTCACCGACGCCGAGGTGGCCGAGGCCCGCCGGGCCTGCATCGAGGCCGTCGAGGGATCGCTCGCCGCCGCCCTCAGGGACTGAGGCCGGTCACTCCGGCGGCTCGTAGCGGTCGAGCAGGTCCTCGCTGAGCGGGCCGAGGTAGGAGCGCACCCGGTCGCGCGAGGTGGGTGGGAGCGCGGCGAGCACCTGCGCGTAGACGCTCGACTCGGGGTCGCAGGCCGGGTCGCGACAGAGCGCCTCGAGCGCCGCGCAGCACCGCTCGACGAGCCACTCCCCCGAGGGGGAGACGAGCGCGGCGTCGAGCAGGTCGGCCAGCGCGCAGAGGACGACCTCGTCGTCGAGGTCGTCGCCGTGGAGTCCCGCCAGCTCACCGAGACCTTCGGCGAGGAGGGGGCCGAGCGCGGCGGCGACCACGCGGGAGCAGCGCAGGTCCCCGCCGTCCTCGCCCTCGGTCGCTCGCTTCGGGGTGGGCGGCACGGTCGACCTTTCTGCGAGGTGGACGGACGGGCGACCGGGCGCCGAGCAGGAGCAGTACGAAAACCTATCAGAAGCACCGAGATACAATAACAGGTCAGGTCGGGGGGAGAGGTGCCGGCGGGCGACCGGGCGCCGCCGGCCGAGGGCGGCCTCGGCCGGGCTCAGTAGGCTGGGCAGATGTCCTCGCGCCGGATCCTCGTGCTCGCCGCCCTGGCGGCGCCCATCGTCGGGATGATGGCGCTGTTCGCCTGGACCGGGGCGACGACGACCACCAGCGCGACCTCGACGGTGGACAGCTTCCTCACCGCCTACAACGCGCGCGACTGCCAGGCGATGCTCGGGTTGCTCTACCGGGCCCCCGGCTCCCCGCCGGTCAGCTGCGGCCAGCTCACGGCGCACAACCGGCCCGACCTCAGCCACTGCACCCTCGGCTCGAGCACGTCCTCTTCGGTCCACCCGCCGAGCGGATTCGTCGGCCTGCGGGCCGTCTCGGCCCGCTGTGCCCAGGGCAGCGGTTCGGGCGCCAAGGCGATCGACCTCGACTTCTACGTCGCCACGGAGCAGTCGACGGGCACCGCCAAGGTCGTCTCGATCCGCTACACCGGCAGCTCCTGAGGGTGCTCAGGCGGCGCAGGCCACGGCGGTGACGCCGGCCGGCCCGAGCCGCTCGGTGGCGTCCCCGAGCGAGACGGCGTCGCCGAGCGCGGTGACCGAGCCGTCCCGGCCGGCGAGCAGGCAGCCCTTCGCCCCGGGCGTGGGGGCGAGGCCGACGACCTCTCCCCGAGCGGGCCCCCCTGACAGCTCCGGGGCGGTCCCGAAGGCGCGGAGCACCCCGTCGGCCGTGGCGATCCAGTAGCCGTCGGTCGAGCCCGAGACCGCGATCCCGACGGCGGGGGCGGCGAGGGCCTCGTCCCGCAGGCAGCCGTCGTAGGCGGCGTCGCCGAAGTCGTAGACGCTGCCGTCGGCGGTGACGAAGTAGTACCCCTCGCCCGTCTGCGTCGGGGCGAAGCCGACGACCGGTCGCTCGAGCGGGTAGCTGCGGGCCGAGCCATAGTCCTCGGCCGAGCCGAAGCAGTGGAGCGCCCCGTCGGCCGCCGCCAGCCAGTAGCCCTTGGCGTCGGGGGTCACCGCCATGGCGACGACAGGCGCCTCGAGCGGGGTGGAGTTGGCGGCGCCGAAGAAGCGGGCGGCCCCGAAGGTGAGCACGCTCCCGTCGCCGGCGCACAGCCAGTAGCCGTCGGCCGTCGTGGCGGCGCCGACGATCGGCTGGCCGAGCAGGCTGTCGGCGGCATCTCCTTGGAACTCGAGGCTGCCGTAGGTGAAGACCGTCCCGTCCGTCAGGGCGAGGAGATAGCCGAGCTCGCCTCCCCCGGCCGGCGCTCGCCGAGCGGACTGTGTCTTGGTCTTGCCCATGACGCGATGGACCCCCCGGTCGTGCCGCTTGCCCGAAGTGTAGGTCCGGGCGTGCCCCCGACGCCGGCTTCCCAGCGGGCGGCAGGGGTCAGTCCTCGTTGCGGTTGGCCTCGAGCTTCTCCCGGATGACCTGTCGGCGCTGCTGGATCTCCCGGTAGGTGATGGCCTCGGTGTCGGCCGCGAGCCCGATCGAGGCCCGCAGGCCGTCCAGGTTGACCGGCGTCGAGGCGACGTCGACGCCGACGTCGGCGGCGATGCGCTGGGCGTGGTGCTCGGCGAAGTAGGCGGCGATGACGGCGACCTCGCCGAGCAGGTCGATCTCCGGCGCCATGGTCGCCACGGCGCCGTCGAGGAAGAGCATGTCCTTCACGAACAGCATCAGCTCCTTCGGCATCTTCACGCCGTAGGAGAGCAGCTGGCGGGTGAGGTCGCGGATCTCGGCGGTGAGCTCCTCGGCCGACAGCAGGGTGATGTCCTGGGCGGGCCGGTCGAGCCCGAGGTCGTGGATGACCGTCTCGGTGTCGGCGTCGGGCGGGAGGGCGCCGAGCTCCCGCAGCGCCTCGATCTGGCTCACGATGTCGTTCGTCGTCCCGCCGACGAGGAGGCGCAGGAAGGCGCGCCGCTCCGGCTCCCCGAGGCGACCGGTGATGCCGTGGTCGAGGAGCGCCACCCGGCCCGAGGGCTGGACGAAGAGGTTGCCGCCGTGCAGGTCGCCGTGGAAGACGCCGTAGAGCAGGGCCCCCTCGAGGAAGGCGATGACGAGGCCCCTCAGCACCTCCTCGGTGGCGATGCCGGCCTTGCGCATCCCGGTCACGTCGTCCCAGCCGTAGCCGGAGAGCTGCTCCATGACGAGCATGCGCCGGGTGACGAGGGTGGGGTGCGGCCGGGGGACGACGATGGAGCGCTGGTTCGTCATGGCGAGCACCCGGCCGATGTCGAGCATGCTGTCGGCCTCGAGGCGGAAGTCGAGCTCCTCGACGATCGTCTCGGCGAACAGCTCGATGAGCGCCGGCGGGTTGGCGAGGGCCGAGACCGGGATCCGCCCGACGAGCAGCGGGGCGATGAAGCTCATGACGGCGAGGTCGTGGCGGACGAGGCGGGCCACGTCGCGCCGCTGGACCTTCACCACGACCGGCTCGCCGGTGCGCAGGCGGGCCCGGTGGACCTGGGCGATCGAGGCGGCCGCGATCGGGGTCGGCTCGAACTCGGCGAAGACGTCCTCGAGGCGGCCGGCGAGCTCGGCCTCGACGGTCGCCCGCACCACCTCGAAGGGCTCGGCGGGCACACGGTCGCGGAGGAGTCGGAACTGGGAGACGACCTCCTCGGGGAAGATGCCCTCGCCGGCGGAGAGGATCTGGCCGAGCTTGATGTAGGTCGGGCCGAGCCGTTGGAAGGCGAGGCGGAGGCGGGCCGACAGACCCCGGCGGGAGGCCTCCCGGCCCTTCTTGCGGTCGAGGAGGTACCACAGGGCGAAGCTCGTCCCGAGCGCCCTCGTCACCCGGGCGATGCGGCTCGTCGGCGGGACGCGCCTGCGCCGGAGCAGGCGGGGCAGCTCGGCTCGGGTCCTCGCCCGCAGCGCCTCCACGTCGCCCCGCCAGTCGAGCCGGGCGGGGTCGACGACCCACGGGCCCTCCTCGCTGAAGGAGTAGGTCTCGAGATCAGGTGCAGGCGCTGCCACGCCGTCCAGTCAACCGTCTCCGGAGGGGGAGCGGTTCACGCCACGTAGGGCGCCAGCACGATCGTGCCGTTGTGGCCGCCGAAGCCGAAGCTGTTCGAGAGCACGACGCCCGGGGCAAAGCTCCTGGTCCCGCCGGTCACGACATCGAGGTGGATGTCGGGGTCGAGCTCCTCGAGGCCGACGGTCGGGGGGATCTCGCCCCGGTCGATCGTGAGCGCCGAGGCGACGGCCTCGATGGCCCCGGCCGCCCCGAGGGAGTGGCCGGTGACGCCCTTGATGCTCGTCACGGGGGGCCCGTCGGTCCCGAACAGCTTCTCGAGCGCCTCCGCCTCGGCGAGGTCGTTGAGGGGCGTGGAGGTGCCATGGGCGTTGACGTGGGTGACCTCGCCCGCCCCGACGCCGGCGTCCTCGAGGGCGAGCTCCATGCAGGCGAGGGCACCGGTGCCCCCGGGCGCGGGGGCGGTGATGTGGTGGGCGTCCGCCGTCGAGGCGGCACCGAGCATCTCGGCGTAGATGCGGGCCCCGCGGGCCTCGGCCCGCTCGAGGTCCTCGAGGACGACGGCGCCGGCACCCTCGCCCATGACGAAGCCGTTCCTGCGCCGGTCGAAGGGCCGGGACTCCCCGGTGCCCGAGAGCGCCGTCATGTTGGCGAAGGCGGCGAGCGCGACGGGGGTCATGGCGGCCTCGGCGCCGCCGCCGAGGACGGCCTCGCAGCGGCCGGAGGCGACCAGCCGGTAGGCGGCGGCGATCGACTGGGTGCCGGCTGCACAGGCCGTGACGACGGTCTCGCACGGACCGCGCCACCCGAAGCGCATGGAGACCGCGGCTGCCCCGGCGTTCGCCATCATCATGGGGACGAGGAAGGGCGAGACCCGGCGGGGACCCTTCTCGAGCATCACCTGGATCTGGTTCTCGAGCGTC
>JAKACF010000070.1 GCA_021821585.1 Actinomycetes bacterium | reverse complement strand
GCTGGCGCCGGCTCGGCCTCGCCGCGGCGGCACTCGGGGCGGTCGCCTCGGCAGGGTGGATGGCCTGGCTCGCCTCGCAGGGAGCCTCCCTCGACCGGATGTACTACGGAACCGACACGAGGGCGGCCGACCTGCTCGTGGGGGCGGTGCTCGCCTTCGCCACCGCCGGGCGTCCCCAGCCCTCCCGTGCCGCCCGGAGGGTGCTCGCCATCCTCGCTCCGGCCGCGCTCGTCGCGCTCGGGGTCCTCTGGGCCCGCGCCGGCGGGAGCGGTGGCGCGCCCCCCCGGGCGATGTTCGCCTGGGGGTTCGCCCTGGCGGCGGTGCTGGCGGCGGCCGTGATCGCCGATGCCCGGCAGGTGGCCCCGTCCCCGCTCGGGCGGCTGCTCGCCCTCCCGCCGCTCGTGTTCGTCGGGCAGATCTCCTACGAGCTCTACCTCTGGCACTGGCCGGTCATCGTCGAGCTGACCCCGGCCCGCACCGGGCTTGGGGGCGCACCCCTCCTCGTCGTCCGCCTCGCCGCCATGTCCCTCGCGGCAGCCGGGAGCTTCTACCTCGTCGACCGCCCGCTCCGCCGCCTGCCTCTCGCCCGCTGGCGCCGCCGCCGGACGGCCTTCCTGGTGCCGGCCTCGATGGCTCTCGCCGCCGGCGTCATCGTGGCGGGCACGCTCGAGAGCCCCCCGGTCGTCTCGCACGTGACGGCGGTCGACACCTCCGGGCCGCGCACACCGGGGGCGGGCGGGATCGTGGGCGGCCCCATCCGGCTCGCCGGCACCCCGACCCGGGCCCACCCGCTGCGGATCGTGCTCTTCGGCGACTCGGTCATGCGCGACGAGGCCGGGGCGCTCGGCGCCCTGCTCGGCTCGACCGGCGTCGTCTCGGTGAAGGACGACGGCTTCGACGGATGGGGCTTCACCACCGACCGCGGCTGGCGACAGGGCGTGCCCGCCCAGATCGCGGCGGACCACGCCGAGCTCGTCGTCGCCATGTGGAGCTTCGACGACGACTACCTCGTGGCGCACCCGGTGCGCTACCGGCGCTGGCTCGAGGAGTTCGTCCATCTCGTCCTCGCAGAGAAGGGGGTGGCAGGCCTCGTCTTCGAGCAGTTCCCGACCCTCGGCCCGAGCCCGGTCTCGAACCCGCTCCAGCGGGCGACGAGCGAGAAGGCGAACAACGGGCCCATCGACGCCTGGAACGCCCTCGCCCGCTCGATGGTCCGCCTCGATCCGCGCCGGGTCATGTACCTGCCGGTCGCCTCGGCGGTCGAGCACGACGGCCGCTTCTCGTCCTGGTTGCCCCCGGGCAACCGGTGGGCGCTCCCGCCGTCCCGCTGGGTGAGGGTGCGGGCGGTCGACGGGGTGCACTTCTGCGCCCCGGGCGCCGCCCGCTACGCAGCCGCTGTGGCGGCGGACCTCACGGTGACCTTCCACCTCCCGCCCGCCGCCCCCGGCTGGACGGCGGGCGCCTGGACCCGGGCGGCCCAGTTCGACACGCCGCCCGGCAACTGCCCCGACGATCACCCGACCCACCGCTAGGGTCCCGGCCGGATGATCGCGATCGGCCTCACCGGCGGAATCGGCTCGGGCAAGTCGACGGTCGCCGCCATGCTCGTCGAGCTCGGTGCCGTGCTCGTCGACGCCGACGCCATCGCCCGGGAGGTCGTCGAGCCGGGGCGTCCCGCCTGGCAGCGCCTTCGCGAGCGGTTCGGGGAGGGTGTCTTCACCCCCGACGGTGCGCTCGACCGGGCGGCGCTGGCGTCGGTGGCCTTCTCGGACCCGGCCGCGCTCGCCGACCTGAACGCCATCGTGCACCCGGAGGTGGGTGCGGAGATGCTCCGCCGCCTCTCCGAGGAGGCCGGGAGCGACCACGTCGTCGTCCTCGACATCCCGCTGCTCGCCGAAGGCGGCGGCCGGGAGCGCTACCCGGTCGCAGGGGTCCTCGTCGTCGACTGCCCCGTGGACCTCGCGGTCGAGCGGCTCGTCTCCTCGCGGGGCATGGACCGCGCCGACGCCGAGCGCCGGGTGGCGGCGCAGCTGACCCGTGAGGAGCGCCTGCGGACGGCCGACTTCGTCATCATGAACATGGGGACGGTCGAGGAGCTCGCCGAGATGGTGCGCCGGGCCTGGGGCTGGATGCGCGATCTGGCGACCGAGCGCGACGGATCCGGCTGAACGCGTTGTCTGGCGACCACCCCGGGCGGATAATGGAGTCATGACCGCAGTTCCCCCGGGCCAGTCGCGAGGCGGAGGCCGGGCGGCGCCGTCGTGGCCCGCCTGGCTCGCCCAGTCGGTCTGGTACGCCTCCTCGACCCGCCCCGGGGCACCGGGCGGCTCGCCGGCGAGCGACGGTGCCGTCCGGGTGTCCGACGCCGAGCGCGAGGCGGTGGCCGACGCCCTGTCGTCGCACTTCGGCGCCGGCCGCCTCGACACCGCCGAGCTCGAGGAGCGGCTGCAGGCCGCCATGGGCGCCAAGACCCGGGGCGACCTCGCCCCCCTCCTCGCCGACCTGCCCGCGCCCGAGCCGCCCGCCCCGCCTCCTCCCTCGAGCTGGCAGCGCCTCCGGGCCACCCTCGCCAACCCCCGGACGCTGTCCTCGCTCGCCGGGGCGCTGCTCGCCCTCGCCGTGCTGCTCATGCTCGTCGGGGTCCACAACGGCGCCGCCCCGCTGCTCGTCCTGCTCGCCCTCCTCGTCGTCCGGCGCCAGCGCAGGCAGCGCCGCAGGGCGCGGTGGCACGACGACCTGCACGCCCACGAGGTGCCCCACTGGCACGGGCCGAAGGGGCCGGTGCTCTACCCGGGATGGTGGCCGTACCCGCCCGGCGGCATGCCTCCCTTCCCCGGTGGGCCCACGCCGCGACCTCCCGCCTGAGGACCCTTCCCGGGCGCGCGCACCCTCTCGGTACCATCGAGGCGGTGCCCCCCTTCAAGGTCGTGAGCGACTTCACGCCGGCCGGCGACCAGCCGGCCGCCATCGCCGCGCTCACCGAGGGGATCGAGCGGGGGGAGCGGTTCCAGACCCTGCTCGGGATCACCGGCAGCGGCAAGAGCGCCACCGTCGCCTGGACCATCGAGCGCGTCCAGCGCCCGACGCTCGTCCTCGCCCCGAACAAGTCACTCGCCGCCCAGCTCGCGGGCGAGCTCCGGGGCTTCTTCCCCGAGAACCGGGTCGAGTACTTCGTCTCCTACTACGACTACTACCAGCCCGAGGCCTACCTGCCCTCCTCGGACACCTACATCGAGAAGGACTCCTCGATCAACGACGAGATCGACCGGCTGCGCCACTCGACCACTGCCAGCCTGCTGACGCGCCGCGACGTCATCGTCGTGGCGTCGGTCTCGTGCATCTACGGCCTCGGCTCCCCCGAGGAGTACCGGGACCGCATCGTCGTGATGCACCCCGGCGAGCTCCACGACCAGCGGGCGCTGCTCCGCCGGCTGGTGGACCTGCACTACGAGCGCAATGACCAGAACCTCGTCCGGGGCCGCTTCCGTGTGCGGGGCGACACGATCGAGGTCCACCCCGCCTACGAGGAGTACGCCGTCCGCATCGAGCTGTTCGGCGACGAGGTCGAGCGCCTCACCCGCTTCGACGTGCTCACCGGCGAGATCCTCGGCGAGCTCGACGAGCTCGTCATCTTCCCGGCGACCCACTACGTGGCCGGGGACGAGCGGATGCGCAGGGCGGTCGTCGCCATCGAGGACGAGCTGCGGGGACGCCTGCAGGAGCTCGAGGGGGCCGGCAAGCTCCTCGAGGCCCAGCGCCTCCGGATGCGCACCGAGCACGACCTCGAGATGCTCGCCGAGGTGGGCTCCTGCAGCGGCATCGAGAACTACAGCCGCCACCTCGACGGGCGTGGGCCGGGGGACCCGCCGTTCACCCTGCTCGACTACTTCCCCGAGGACTGGCTGCTCGTCATCGACGAGAGCCACGTCACCGTCCCGCAGCTGCACGGCCAGTTCGAGGGCGACCGCTCCCGAAAGGACGTGCTCGTCGAGCACGGCTTCCGGCTGCCGTCCGCCCTCGACAACCGGCCACTTCGCTTCGAGGAGCTCGAGGCCCGCCTCAACCAGGTGATCTTCCTCTCCGCCACGCCGGCCGCCTACGAGCTGTCGGTCTCGGGCCAGGTCGTGGAGCAGATCGTGCGGCCGACCGGCCTCGTCGACCCCGAGGTGGTCGTGAAGCCGACCAAGGGCCAGATCGACGACCTCATCTCCGAGATCCAGGCGACGGTCGACAAGCACGAGCGGGTGCTCGTCACGACGCTCACGAAGAAGATGGCCGAGGACCTCACCGACTACCTCCTCGAGTCCGGGCTGAAGGTCCGCTACCTGCACTCCAACATCGACACGATCGAGCGCATCGAGATCGTCCGCGACCTGCGCCTCGGGGAGTTCGACGTCCTCGTCGGGATCAACCTGCTCCGGGAGGGCCTCGACCTGCCGGAGGTCTCGCTCGTCGCCATCCTCGACGCCGACAAGGAGGGCTTCCTGCGCTCGAGCACCTCGCTCATCCAGACGATGGGACGGGCCGCCCGCAACGTCTCGGGGAGAGTGGTGCTCTACGCGGATGTCATCACCGACTCGATGCGCCTGGCGATGGCCGAGACCGAGCGCCGCCGCCTCGTCCAGCAGGCCTACAACGCCGAGCACGGGATCGACCCCCAGACGATCCGCAAGGCGGTCACCGACCTCGTCGCACAGTTCCGGGCCGCCTCGGGCGGGGGAGAGGAGGGCGCCCCCCTTCCCTCCCGGGTCGGGTCCGACAGGTCGCGCCGCGCCGGGCGCAGAGCGGCCGAGAGGATCGCCGCCACCCTCGGGGGGCCCGACGGCGGGCGGGACGAGCTGCCGGCCGACGAGCTCTCCCGGCTCATCGAGACCCTCGAGGAGGAGATGCAGGCGGCCGCCACCGAGCTGCGATTCGAGTACGCTGCTCGGCTCCGCGACGAGATCCGCTCGTTGCGACGAGAGCTCCGTGAGGTCGGCTGAGCGTGGCAGATTCCCTCGTCATCCGGGGCGCGCGCGAGCACAACCTGAGGAACGTCTCGCTCGAGCTGCCCCGGGACAAGCTGATCGTGTTCACCGGGCTGTCGGGCTCGGGCAAGTCGTCGCTCGCCTTCGACACCATCTACGCCGAGGGCCAGCGGCGCTACGTCGAGTCGCTCTCCTCCTACGCCCGCCAGTTCCTCGGCCAGATGGACAAGCCCGACGTCGACTTCATCGAGGGGCTCTCGCCGGCCATCTCGATCGACCAGAAGTCGGCCTCCCGCAACCCCCGCTCGACGGTCGGCACGGTCACCGAGATCTACGACTACCTGAGGTTGCTGTTCGCGAGGATCGGGGAGCCGCACTGCCCGAACTGCGGGCGTCTCGTCAGCCGCCAGAGCCCCCAGCAGATCGTCGACCGCGTGCTTCAGCTCGAGGAGGGGAGCCGCTTCCAGGTGCTGGCCCCCGTCGTGCGGGGGCGGAAGGGGGAGTACTCGTCCCTCCTCGACGACCTCGCCAAGCAGGGGTACGCCCGGGTGCGGGTGGACGGGAAGGTCGTCGACCTCGCCGAGCGGGCGACGGTCGAGCTCGCCCGCTACGAGCAGCACACGATCGAGGTCGTCGTCGACCGGCTCGTGCGCAAGGAGGGGATCGAGCGCCGCCTGACGGACTCGATCGAGACGGCGCTGCGCCTCGGCGAGGGGATGGCCGAGATCCTCGTCGGCGCCCCGGGACGTCGGGACGGCGAGGCCGAGGAGCAGGAGGTGCTCACCTTCTCCCAGCACCTCGCCTGCACCCACTGCGGGATCTCCCTCGACGAGCTCGCCCCGCGGAGCTTCTCGTTCAACTCGCCCTACGGCGCCTGCCCGTCCTGCAACGGGCTCGGCTGGCGCTTCGAGGTCGACCCCGAGCTCGTGGTGCCCGACACGGACCGGTCGATCGCCTCGGGGGCGATCGCCCCCTGGACGGGGGCGAGGACCGAGTACTTCTCCCGGGTGTTGTTCGCCGTGGCGGACACCTGTGGTGTCGACACCAAGCGGCCGTGGTCGAAGCTCACCAAGGCCCAGAAGAAGGTCTTCCTCTACGGCACCGGCAAGACCAAGATCCACATCCAGTACCGGAACCGCTACGGGACGCTGCGCAGCTACGACACCTCCTTCGAAGGAGTGGTGCCCTGGCTCCAGCGCCGCCACAGCGAGGCGGAGTCCGACTTCCAGCGCGAGCAGATCGAGGGCTACATGCGGGAGGTGCCCTGCCCGGCCTGCGGGGGCGCCCGCTTGAAGCCGGAGTCCCTCGCCGTCACGATCGCCACCCGCAACATCGCCGAGCTCTCGTCGCTCTCGATCCGAAAGGCGCACGAGATCCTCGGGGACCTGCAGCTGTCGGCACGGGAGGAGATGATCGCGGCCCGCGTGCTGAAGGAGATCCGTGCCCGCCTGCAGTTCCTCGTCGACGTCGGGCTCGACTACCTGAGCCTCGACCGCTCGGCGGGCACCCTCGCCGGCGGCGAGGCCCAGCGGATCCGCCTCGCCAGCCAGATCGGCTCGGGCCTCGTCGGGGTGCTGTACGTCCTCGACGAGCCCTCGATCGGCCTGCACCAGCGGGACAACCGGCGCCTCATCGAGACGCTCGTGCGCCTGCGGGAGCTCGGCAACACGGTCATCGTCGTGGAGCACGACGAGGAGACGATCCGGGTGGCCGACCACATCGTCGACATCGGGCCCGGCGCCGGCGAGCACGGCGGCGCGGTGGTCTACTCGGGCGCCCTGAAGGGGCTGCTCTCGACGAAGGCCTCCCTCACCGGCCAGTACCTCTCGGGCCGCCGGGAGATCGCCGTGCCGCCGATGCGACGGGAGCCGAACGGCAGCTGGATCACGATCCGCGGCGCCCGCGAGCACAACTTGAAGAACCTCGACGTCGAGATCCCGCTCGGCTGCTTCGTCGCCGTGACCGGGGTCTCCGGCTCGGGCAAGTCCACGCTCGTGAACGACATCCTGCACCGCGCCCTCATGCAGCGGATCTACAAGTCCCGGGTGGTCCCGGGCCGCCACAAGGCGATCGACGGCGCCGAGGCCCTCGACAAGGTGATCGACATCGACCAGTCGCCCATCGGCCGGACGCCGCGTTCGAACCCGGCGACCTACACGGGTGTCTTCGACCACATCCGGCGGCTCTTCGCCCAGACCTCCGAGGCCCGCCTTCGCGGCTACCAGCCCGGGCGGTTCTCCTTCAACGTCGCCGGCGGCCGCTGCGACGCCTGCGCCGGAGACGGGACCATCCGCATCGAGATGCACTTCCTGCCCGACGTCTACGTCCCCTGCGAGGTGTGCAAGGGCGCCCGCTACAACCGCGACACCCTCGAGGTCACCTGGCGGGGGCGCAACATCGCCGAGGTCCTCGACCTCTCCTGCGAGGAGGGGCTCGAGTACTTCGCCGCCCAGCCGGTGATCGCACGCCACCTGAAGACGCTCGTCGACGTCGGCCTCGGCTACGTCCGGCTCGGGCAGCCCGCTCCGACGCTCTCGGGCGGGGAGGCCCAGCGGGTGAAGCTCGCCTCGGAGCTCTCCAAGCGCTCGACGGGCAGGACGCTCTACATCCTCGACGAGCCGACGACGGGGCTCCACTTCGAGGACGTCCGCAAGCTGCTCGGCGTCCTGCAGCGCCTCGTCGACGGCGGCAACACGGTCTGCGTGATCGAGCACAACCTCGACGTCGTCAAGTCGGCCGACTGGATCATCGACCTCGGACCAGAGGGCGGGGACGGAGGCGGGACGATCGTGGCGGAGGGTCCGCCCGAGGTCGTCGCCAAGACGCCGGACAGCCACACGGGGCGCTTCCTCGAGCCGCTCCTTCGGCGGTGAGCCTCGACGGGCGCCCCCTGGCGCACCGCGTCGTCGGCCTCGACCACGTCCAGCTCGCCATGCCGCCTGGCGCGGAACGCGAGGCGGAGGAGTTCTACTGCGGCCTCCTCGGCTTCGAGGTGCTCGACAAGCCGCCGGCGCTGGCCGCCCGGGGCGGCCGCTGGTTCGGGGCGCACGGGGGAAGCGTGCAGGTGCACCTCGGCGTCGAGGACGGCTTCCGGCCGGCGCGCAAGGCGCATCCCGCCCTCGCCGTCGAGGGGCTCGACGAGCTCGTCGGGCGCCTTCGCGTCGCCGGCCGGCCGGTCCGCTTCGACGGGGACAACCCGGGCGTGCGGCGGTGCTACACCGAGGATCCCTTCGGCAACCGGATCGAGCTCGTCGACGCCGGCTCCTGAGTCAGTACGGAGCCAGCTCGGGCCGACCAGGATCGGGCGACCGGCAGGTGGCCCAGGCGAGGAGGGCCGCACGCTCGCGAGGGTCGCCGATGCGCCCGGGGAGGCCGGCGAGCACCCCCGGCAGGGCAAGCTCGACGAAGTCGGCCGGCCAGCACCCCGGCTCGTAGCCGAGCCCGAGGTCGACGTGGTGGAGCTCCACCTCCCGGAGGCGCCGGAGGGGGAACAGCGCGCACGGCGCCGGCTCTCCGTCCCGGGTGCGCCCGCAGCCCGCCCAGGCGGCAGGGGTGGCCGCCGCGAAGGCGTCGTCGAGGCGGGCGGCCGAGGTGCGGACGTCGTTCACGATGGCCGCCGCGCTGCGGGCGGCGCCGGTCTCGATCTCGCCGTCGCGCTGCGAGGTGCCGCCGGGGTACTGGGCGACCGTGCGGCCGTCGCCGGCGGCCTCGAGCATGCGGACGAAGGAGTCGGCGTTGCGGGCGAGGTGGCTGAGGACGTGCCCGATGCTCCAGCCCGGCAGCCGGCTCGGCCGGTGGACGACGACGTCGTCCACGACCCCGAGGCGACCGACGAGGCCGGCGTGCGCCGTCCGGCAGGCCGCCACGGCGCGCTCGGTGTCGCTCGTGGCCTGCGGCTCGAGGGTCATCGCCGAGAGCTTGTCACGCGGCGCGCCCCGGCGTCGGCGCTTCAGGCGATGGCGAGCATCCGCTGCAGGGCGACCCGGGCGTCGGCCGCCACGTCGGGCGGGACCGTGATCCGGTTGCGGACCCTGCCCTCGACGAGGCCCTCGAGCACCCAGGCGAGATGGGGCAGGTCGATACGGAACATCGTGGAGCAGGGGCACACGAGCGGGTCGAGCGAGACGACCGTGCGGTCGGCGTAGCTGCGGGCCAGCCGGTCGACGAGGTGGATCTCGGTCGCCACCGCGATCACCGACCCGGGCGGCGCCTCGTCGACCGCCTTGATGATGAAGTCGGTGGAGCCCACTTCGTCGGCGAGCTCGACGACCTCGCGGGAGCACTCCGGGTGGGCGATGACGATGCCGTCCTCGTGCTCGGCGCGGAAGGACTCGACATGCGCGGTCGAGAAGCGCTGGTGCACCGAGCAGTGGCCCTTCCACAACAGCAGGGTCGCCTCCTTCACCTGGCGGTCCTCGAGGCCGCCGAGGGGGCGGGTCGGGTCGACGACGGCCATGTCACCGGCCTCGAAGCCGAGCTGGAAGCCCGTGTTGCGGCCGAGGTGCTGGTCGGGGACGAACAGGACCTTGTCGCCGCGCCCGCCGGGCTCGGCGCTCGCCCCGTCGAGCCCGAGCGCCCAGCGCAGCACCGAGCGGGCGTTCGAGGACGTGCAGACCGCCCCTCCGTGCCGGGCGACGAAGGCCTTCAGGGCGGCCGAGGAGTTCATGTAGGTGATCGGCACGATGCGCTCGACGTCGGTGACCGCTCCGAGCTCGGCCCAGACCTGCTCGACCTGCTCCTCGTCGGCCATGTCGGCCATGGAGCACCCGGCGTTCAGGTCCGGGAGGACGACCTGCTGGTGGTCGGCCGTGAGGACGTCGGCCGACTCGGCCATGAAGTGGACGCCGCAGAAGACGACGTACTCTGCCTCCTCCTGGGCGGCGGCGAAGCGGGACAGCCCGAACGAGTCGCCCCGGGCGTCGGCGAAGGCGATGACCTCCTCGCGCTGGTAGTGGTGGCCGAGGATGACGAGCCGGGAGCCGAGGCGGGCCTTGGCCTCGGCCACCCTCGCGGCGAGCTCGTCTGACGGCGCCCGGCTGTACTCGTCGGGAAGCCGTGTCTGGAGGCGGATCATGGGACCCCCTGATATGCGCCTCGCTGATGGCCGGCGGGGACAGCCTGGTCGCCCATCCGCGGTGGTGTCGGTCACGAGGCGGGATCGTCCGCCGGGGTACCAGGCCGGCGTAGCCTCCACTGTAGTGCTCGAGCGACCGAAGGCCATCCCGGACGCGCCCGGCTCGTACCAGTTCAAGGACGCGGACGGACGCATCATCTACGTCGGCAAGGCGCGCTCGCTCCGCAGCCGGCTCTCGAACTACTTCGCCGACCCGCGGACGCTGCATCCCCGGACGGCCCAGATGATGGAGCGGGCGGCCTCGGTCGAGTGGATCGTCGTCCAGAACGACGTCGAGGCCCTCATGCTCGAGTTCAGCCTCATCAAGGCCCACCGCCCCCGGTTCAACGTGAGGCTCGTCGACGACAAGAGCTATCCCTACCTCGCTGTGACCGTCGGCGACGAGTGGCCCCGCGCCACGGTCATGCGGGGGGCCAAGCGCAAGGACACCCGCTATTTCGGGCCGTACGCCCACGCCTATGCCATCAGGGAGACCCTGGATCTGCTGCTGCGGTCGTTCCCGATCCGGACCTGCTCGGACGCGAAGATGCGCCGGCACGAGCTGCTCGGGCGTCCCTGCCTCCTGCACCACATCGAGCGGTGCGCCGCCCCTTGCGTGGGCGCCGTCGAGCACGACCGCTACCTCGAGCTCGTCGCCGAGCTCATGAGCTTCCTCGACGGGGACACCAAGCCCGTCGTGAGTCGCCTCGAGCAGGCGATGCACGAGGCGGCCGCCGAGCTCGAGTTCGAGCGGGCGGCGCGCATCCGCGACCGCCTCGCCTCGGTCCGCCTCGCCATCGAGCGCCAGCAGATGGTGACCGACACGCCCGAGGACCTCGACGTGGTCGGCGTGGCCGACGACGAGCTGGTGGCGGCCGTGCAGGTGGTGCACGTCCGCCGCGGGCGGGTCGTCGGCCGCCACGGCTTCGTCGTCGAGAAGGTGGAGCCCCTGGACGAGCGCCAGCTGCTCGCCCGGGTCCTCGAGCAGCACTACGGCGAGTCGCCGCTCGGCGTCCCGCGGACCATCCTGCTCCCCGCCCTTCCCGAGGACGAGGCGACCTACACGGCGTGGCTCGAGACGCTGCGCGCCGGCCGGGTCGGGCTCCGGGTCCCCGTCCGGGGACGAAAGCGCGAGCTTCTCGAGATGGCCCGCCAGAACGCGGCCGAGCAGCTGAACCGGCACCGCCTGCGGCGCAGCGCCGACCTGACGAGCCGGGCGGTCGCCCTCGAGCAGCTCCAGGGTGCGCTCGGGCTCGCCGAGGCGCCCCTTCGGATCGAGTGCTACGACATGAGCCACCTGCAGGGGACCGACTACGTCGGCTCGATGGTCGTCTTCGAGGACGGGCTGCCGAAGCGCTCGGACTACCGGCGCTTCAAGGTCTCCGCCGTCCAGGGCAA
>JAKACF010000069.1 GCA_021821585.1 Actinomycetes bacterium | reverse complement strand
GGCCGCCAGGGCGTACAAGAGGGCGTCCTGGCGCAGCACCGGGAGCCCGTAGACGAAGTCGGCGGCCGAGAGCGCGCGTGCTCGGAGGGTCGCGACGGGGGGCACACCACCGATCGTAGGGCGGCGCCGCCGGCTGAGAGGGGACGGCGACGGTGACACGAGCCGGCGCCGCCGCCCGGGGGCGGACGGCGCCGGCGTGCGGGCCTCAGCGGTTCGGCTGGGGCGTGAAGCGGAGGTAGGGCTTGACGGCCTTGAAGCCCTTCGGGAACTTCTCCTTGGCCGCCTCGTCGTCGACCGAGGTGCCGATCACGACGTCCTCGCCGTCGTGCCAGTTCACCGGCGTGGCGACCGAGTAGTCCGAGGTCAGCTGCAGCGAGTCGAGGACGCGGAGGATCTCCTCGAAGTTGCGGCCCGTGCTCGCCGGGTAGGTGATGGTGAGCTTGACCTTCTTGTCCGGCCCGATGATGAAGACCGAGCGCACGGTCAAGGTGTTGTCGGCGTTCGGGTGCACCATGCCGTAGAGGTCGGCGACCTTGTGCTCCTCGTCCCCGATGAGCGGGTAGTTGAGGGCGTGCCCGGTGGCGTCCTCGATGTCCTTCGCCCAGGACTTGTGCGAGGTGACGTCGTCGACCGAGAGGCCGATCACCTTGGTGTTCCGCTTGGCGAACTCGTCCTTCAGGCGGGCCACCTCGCCGAGCTCGGTCGTGCAGACGGGCGTGAAGTCGGCCGGGTGGGAGAAGAGGATGCCCCAGCCGTCGCCGAGCCACTCGTGGAAGCTGATCGGGCCGTCGGTGGTGTCGGCGGTGAAGTCCGGGGCCGTGTCGCCCAGTTGCAGAGCCATGTTTCCCTCCTGTTCGTCGAGCCTGCCGTGTGCTCCGGGCTGCCGGCGGCAGGCGGAGCGCTAATGCCGAGGACAGTAGTCGGCTTTCGCTGCCCCGCCGGCCCCTCACCTCAGGGACGGAGCAGCACGCCGAGTCGGCGGGCGGCGACCCCCATCCCGAGGATCCCGAGGGCGGCGAGGTAGGCGGCATGCGCGGCGATCGCCGGCGTGAGGATGCCGGCGTCCAGCTCACGCAGCATGTCCACGCCCTGGTAGAGGGGGGTGAGCGAGACGACGGTGCGCAGCCAGCCCGGGTAGACGCTGAGGGGGTAGAACACCGCCGAGAAGAGGAACATGGGGATGGAGGCGAGCGAGACGTAGTCGAAGTCCTGCCAGCGCCGCATGTAGCAGGTCGCTCCCATGCCCACCCCGGCGAAGGCGAAGCTGATCACCATGGCGGCCGGGAAGCAGAGCACCGCCCAGCCGGTGAGGGCGAGACCCATGGCGCCCATGACGACGAGGAAGGCGAAGGAGTAGATCGCCCCGCGCATGAGTGACCACGTCACCTCCCCGACGGCGACGTCCCGCACGCCGAGCGGCGTGGCGAGGACGGCGTCGTAGGTCTTCGCGATCTTCAGCTTGAAAAAGACGTTGAAGGTCGAGTCGAACAGGGCGCCGTTCATGGCCGACGAGGCGAGCAGCCCCGGGGCGACGTAGGCGGAGTAGGCGACGACGTGCCCCCCGAGCTCGAGGCGGCCGACGAGGTGGTTGAGGCCGAGCCCGATCGAGAGGAGGTAGAAGAGCGGCTCGAAGAAGCCCGAGGCGAGCATCCACCAGTGGCGGGTGTAGGAGACGACGTTGCGGGCGACGAGCCGCCGGGCACGGCCGGCCCCGAGGAGGGCCGGCGGGAGGACCCGCAGCGGGAGGGCGGCCGGTGGCCGGCCGGCACCGCCCGTGGTGGCGCTCATACGACGAGGCGCCGGGAGAAGGCCCGGACGGCGAGCAGGCTGCCCGCCAGCGCCATGGCGAGGAGGTAGGCGGCGTGCCCGGCGAGATCGGCGGGGGTGCCGCCCCCGAGCACGAGGGCGCGGGCGAGCGCCACGCCGTGGTAGAGGGGCGTGAGGCGGGCCACGACCTGCAGCCAGCCGGGCAGCTGGCCGACGGGGAAGAAGGTCCCCGAGAACAGGAAGAGGGGGACGACGCACATCCGGTAGACGAGCGGGAGCAGCGAGTCGTTGTCCTGGGTGGCGGTGAAGGCGGCCACCGGGGCGGCGAAGGCGAGCGCCGTCAGCACGGCGACCGGCAGCGCCAGCACGGCGAGGGGCGAGACGGCGTCGCCGAAGGCGGCCACGACGGCGAGGAAGATGGCCGAGGAGGCGGCCACCCGTGTCGCCACCCAGGCGAGGTGGGCGACGACGAGGTCCTCGACCTCGACCGGGGTGGCGACAAGGGCGTGGTAGGTCTTCAGCCACTTGAGGCCCCCCATCACCGGGTACATCGACTCGTTCGTCCCCCACTGCATGGCGGTCGAGACGAGCAGCCCCGGGGCGAGGAACTCGACGTAGCCGACCCCGCCGAGCCGGGCGTCGCCGCCGTGTGAGGCGAGGTGGCTGTCGACGAGGTGGCCGAGGCCGAGACCCATGGCGAGCAGGTAGAGGACCGGGTAGAGGATGCTCGAGGTGAGCGTGCCCCGCCAGGTGCGGCGGTACCGCAGGGCGAAGTAGCGGTACGGCCGGACGAAGCCCGGTGTCCGCCGGCCCGGGATGGCGAGGCCCGCCGTCACTCGACGAGCGAGCGGCCGGTGAGGCGGAGGAAGACGTCCTCGAGGCTCGCCCGGCGGACCAGCGCCGACTCGGGGCGAAGACCCATCTCGTGGGCGGCCCGGAGCACCGCGTCCCCGTCCTCGGCGTAGCAGGCAAGGCGGTCCGGCAGCACCTCCACGCGGGCCGCCAGCGGCTCGAGGCGGGCTGCCAGCTCGGCGTGCCGGCCGCCCGGAAAGCGCAGCTCGGCCACCTCCCTCGTGGCGTAGGTGGCGATGAGCTGGCGGGGCGAGCCGGTCGCCACGATCCGCCCCCGGTCCATGACGACGAGGCGGTCGCAGAGCTGCTCGGCCTCGTCCATGTAGTGGGTGGTGATGACCTGGGTCACGCCCTCCTGCTTCAGCCGGTACAGGCGTTCCCAGAGCAGGTGGCGGGCCTGGGGGTCGAGACCCGTCGTCGGCTCGTCGAGGACGACGAGCTCGGGGTCGCTCACGAGGGCCCGGGCGATCGTGAGGCGCCGCTTCATTCCCCCAGACAGCGTGTCCACCTCGTCGTCGCCCCGCTCGACGAGCTGGGCGAAGGCCAGCAGGCGCTCGACCCGGGCGCGGACCTCCTTTTTCGGGATGTCGAAGTACCGCCCGTAGAGGTAGAGGTTGTCGCGGACCGACAGCTCGAGATCGAGGGTGTCCTCCTGGGGGACGAGGCCGAGGCGGCGGCGGATCGAGGGCCCGTCGCGCTCGGGGTCCATCCCGAGGACCCGGAGCGTCCCTCCGCTCACCGGCGAGAGGCAGGAGACCATGCGCATCGTCGACGTCTTGCCCGCCCCGTTCGGTCCGAGGAAGCCGAAGACCTCGCCCCGCACGATCGTGAAGTCGACCGAGTCGACGGCCGTGAACCCGCCGAAGCGCTTGGTGAGGCCGCGGGCCACGACGACCGGCTCGCCCGCGGGCGGGTCGTCCGGGGTGGCGGGCGAGGACTCGAGGAGCGCCTCGTTGCCGTCGTGGGGATGCACCCGCTCGAAGCTACCCCGGTCGCCGGGGCCGGAGGACGCTCCCTAGGCTCGCCTCGATGCCGGTCGTGATCGGGACCTCGGGATGGCAGTACGCCGACTGGCGGGGCCGCTTCTACCCCGACGCGCTCCCGACGAGCCGCTGGCTCGAGCACTACGCCGCCTGTTTCGACACCGTCGAGGTCAACAACGCCTTCTACCGCCTGCCAGAGCGCGCCACCTTCGAGAAGTGGGCGGCGCGCACCCCGCCGGGCTTCGTCGTCGCCGTGAAGGCGAGCCGCTACCTCACCCATGTCCGGCGCCTGCGCGAGCCCGAGGAGCCCGTCGCCCGCCTGATGGAGCGGGCGGCGGGCCTCGGGGAGCGGCTCGGGCCGGTCCTCCTCCAGCTCCCGCCGAACCTGCCGGCCGACCTCGCCAAGCTCGAGCGCACCCTTGCCTGCTTCCCCTCCGGGGTGAGGGTCGCCGTCGAGCCCCGCCACGCGAGCTGGTTCTCCGAGGACCTCGCCGACCTGCTCGCCCGCTTCGACGCCGCCCTGTGCCTCGCCGACCGCCGCGGCCCGATCACGCCGGTCTGGCGGACCGCCTCGTTCGGCTACGTCCGCTTCCACGAGGGCCGCGCCAGCCCGCCTCCGTCCTACGGCCGGCGGGCGCTCGAGCGCTGGGCCGAGCGCCTGGCAGAGACCTGGCCGGCCGAGGCGGACGTCTACGCCTACTTCAACAACGACCCGCTCGCCTGCGCGCCCCGCGACGCCGCCCGCTTCGCCGCCGCCGTCGCCCACACCGGGAGGACGGCGAGCGCGGTCCCCCGGCCGCGCGAGGTCCGGGCCGGCTGAGCCCCCGGTGCGGTTCCCGCCCGCCGGGGCGCCTGTGGGGCTACGCCCCGCCCGGGAGGCCGCTTCCTAGACTGACCCGGTGCCCGCCTCCCCCTTCAACCGCCGCAACTTCTTGAAGGCGACCGGGGCGCTCGCCGGGGCGGTGGCGCTCGCCGGGTGCTCGGGCGAGACGGCGGCCGGCGGCCACCCGAAGCCGGGCCCGACGACGGGCCCGGCGACCACGCCCTCCACCACCGACGCCGTCCACTACGACGCCCGCGGGCTTCCCATCGCCGACTGGGTCGTGAGGGAGAACGAGCGGGAGGGCACGACCGACTGGCTCGTGAAGGGCACCCCGCCGAACGGCGTCGAGGGCTTCCTCGACCGGGTGAGCGCCGAGCCCGGCGACGAGCTGACCCTCTTCGTCAACTCGAGCGGTCGGCGGGTCGGCGTGAAGGTCTTCCGCCTCGGCTGGTACCAGGGCAAGGGGGCGCGCCTCGTCGCCGACCTCGGGAGCGCCCCCGCCAAGGTGCAGCCGCCTCCGGTGTTCACGCCCGGCATCAACATGGTCGAGTGCCACTGGTCCCCGACGATGAAGGTGAGCGTCGGACAGGACTGGCCGAGCGGGTACTACCTGCTCCGCCTCGAGACGAACGAGGGCTGGAGCCAGTGGGTCCCCCTCCTCGTCCGGGACGACGCGAGCCGGGCGCACTACGTCGTGCAGTCGAGCGTCACCACCTGGCAGGCCTACAGCCTCTGGGGCGGCTACAGCCTCTACTACGGCCAGAGCCCCGGGGGCGGCCAGAGCTACGCCGACCGGGCGAGGGTCGTCTCCTTCGACCGGCCCTACGCACCCGGCAACGAGGACGGCACGGCCGACCTGTTCGGCAACGAGTACCCCCTCGTCGCCCTCGTGGAGCGCCTCGGCCTCGACGTCACCTACTGGACCGACGTCGACCTGCACGCCCGCCCGCACCTGCTCGCCAACCACCGCTGCCTCGTCAGCCTCGGGCACGACGAGTACTGGTCGTCCGAGATGCGCTACGGGGTGCAGGGGGCGGTCGAGCGCGGGCTCAACTTCGCCGTCCTCGGGGCCAACTGCTGCTACCGCCACATCCGCCTCGAGGACTCCCCTCTCGGCCCCTACCGGCGGCAGGTCTGCTACAAGGTCGCCACCGAGGACCCGCTCTACGGCAAGGACAACGCGGCCGTCACCTCCAACTGGCCCTCGCCGCCGGACCCCCGGCCCGAGAGCGCCCTCATCGGGATCATGTACCAGGCCTACGGCGGCAGCGGCGACCTCGTCGTCGTCGACTCGTCGCACTTCGCCTTCGAGGGGACCGGCCTCGCCGACGGCGGCACGATCCTCGACGTCCTCGGCTCGGAGTTCGACAAGTACGTCCCCGGCCCGCCCTCCCCGGCAGATGTCCAGATCCTCTGCCACTCCCCGACGAACAGCGTGCTCGGACCGCTCTACAGCGACATGGGCTACTACACCCGCCCCGGCGGAGGGGGTGTCTTCGCATCGGGGACGGCCTCGTTCGTCGACCGGCTCTGGGACAACAACGGCGAGCTGCCGGTCCCCTTCGCCCCCCTGGCAGTCCCGGGGTGCACGGCCGAGGTCACGCGGATCACCGAGAACGTGCTGGCCGCCTTCGCCAAGGGTCCCGCCTCGACCTACCACCCCTCGCGCCCGAACTGGCGCCGCTTCTACTCGCCGAGCGCCTCCAGCCCGGCACCGGTGGACGCCGGCTCGGGTACCGGTTAGCCGCCCGGGCCGCCAGCGCGCCACGCCTGGGTGACGTAGGCGCCGTCCGGCTCGATCCTGAGGTCGTGGCGGTAGGTGAGCACCTCGTAGGAGCCGATCCTCACCACCCTGCGCGGCGCCCCGAACGAGCGGGCCGCCGAGGCGGCGTCGACGCCGCCCCAGGGTGCGGAGGGCTGGAAGACGAGGAACTGGAAGCCGCCGCCGTACCAGCTCGCCTCGCTGTTGCGCGGGTAGCGGGCGAGGCGCCCGCCGGAGAGCGCCACCACCGGGCGCAGCGCGACCCTGCCCGAGGACTCGACGGTGACGATCGAGGAGCTCCAGTAGGCGCCGACACCCCGGTCGAGGTGGTGGCGCTCGAGGTAGGCGGCGAGCCGCGCCGCGCCCTCCGCCGGTGGCGCGGCCACGAGGGTGCGGGCGAAGGTGGCGCCGTAGCCGGCGACGACAACGAGGCAGGCCGCCGACGCCACCGCCGGCACCACTCTCCCCCTCAGGCGCTCGACGAGGCGGCCGAGGAGGTGTCCGGCGAGGATGGCGGCGTAGACGAGCGCCGGGGTCAGGTAGCGCCCGAAGGGCGGCGTCGAGTTGAACGAGAGGTAGACGAAGACGGCGCAGCTGCCGAGGAAGCCGATCAGGACGGCGTCCCCGAGGAAGGTCCACTCGCCCTCGGCCGAGCCCGGCGGAGCAGCCCGCTCGGCCCCCGTGAGCGACGAGCGGACCAGGCCGGCCAGCCCGACGAGCACGGCGGCGACGCCGAGGGCGGCACCGGCGGCGTGCGCCGCCTCGAGCACAGGGGGGATCGACGGCGCCGCGAAGGGACCGACGCCCACCCCCGCCAGGGCCGCCCCGTAGGTGACGACGTGGCCGAGGTTGGCGAGCATCTGGTGGACGGGCGCTCTCGGGTTGGCCGGGCCGACCGAGAAGGACCCGAGCGCGACCGCCACCCGCCGCGCCACCTGCCACGCGGCGACGCCCCCGACGGCCGCCGCCACCGCCGGCAGGCCGGCGCCGACCCTCCGGGAGCGCAGCATCGCCACCCCGCCTGCGAGCGCGACGGGCAGCACGCCGATGGCGAGTGCGAGCAGGTCGCCGAGCATCCCGGCGGCGAGCAGGGCGGCCGAGGCCGCCACGCCCCAGCCGAACCGGCGGCGGCGCAGGGCGAGTATCGCCAGCAGGCACCACAGCGTCGTCGCCACGTGCAGCGGCCCCATGAGGAAGAACTCGGCGAAGGCCGCGGTGGGGAGCCCGAGCAGGACGACGACGGCCCCGGCGGCGGCGACGGCGGCCCACCGGCGCCGGCCCTGACGGGCGATGAAGGCGGCGAGAGCGACCGTCAGCGTCGCGATGACCGCCGGGACGGCGTGGAGCAGCTGCGGGACGACGCCGGCGACGGCGACGGCGAGGGCGTAGAAGAGGGCGTCGACCGTCCAGAACGAGTCGAGCGAGAGCCCCCAGTGGTCGAGGCCGAGGTTGCCGGCGACGAGTGAGCGGCCCTCGAGGACGACGGTGGCGCCGTCGGAGTTGGCGGCGGCCGCGTGCACCGAGGAGAGGTAGAGGAGGACGCTCCAGCCGGCGACGGCGGCGAGGACGGCGAGCACGGCGGCGAGCGTGCGCAACAGGCGGCGCCGTGTCACGGCCGGATCGTAGTGCTGGCCTCGTCCGCCGCGACCGCACCCCTGCCATGACAGAATGAGAGACGGAGAGGGGAGCTCGGATGAAGCCGCGCAGTGGGGAACCTGCGGAGACGCCCGAACGTCGCGAGCGCGCCCGGGCGCGCCTCGAGATCTTCGCCCTCCTGCACGAGCTGCAGTCGGGCGACCCCGGCGCCGCCGCCGCGGCTGCCACCCTCACCGCCGTGGCAGAGCGCCACGGCTGGTCCGAGGTGGCCCGGCTCGGCCTGTTCGCCTCGCTGCTCGACGGCTGGAACTCGGGCAAGGGCTGGGATCCCGACGGGGTCGACGCGCTCGTCGCCCGTTCGAGCGAGGAGGGGGACCGGCCGCTCACCGCCCTCGCCCTGTCGCTGCGGGCGAGCCTCGGGCCGGCGGGCGGGCCGGGCCGCGAGGCCTCGGCCGACGCCGACCTCGCCCGTGCGGTGGTCCTGCTCGAGACCGAGGCCGCCCCTCTCTACGAGGTGGTCCTTGCCCGTACGGGCTGCGGCATCGCCTTCGCCGAGCGGGGGATGTGGGAGCTCTCCGACGAGCAGTACGCCGCCGCCCTCGGGCTCGTCGACGAGGACCCCTCCCCCACCCTCGTGAGGCTGCTGGCGGCCGTCGCCTACAACCGGGCCGAGGCCCAGGTGGCGCTCGCGAGCATGCTGCGCCAGCTCGACGACCGGGTCGGGCTCGCCGGATGCCGGGCGACCTTCGACCGGGCGATGGACGCGGCCGGCGGCTTCGAGCTGCCGGACTCCTGGCGCATCGAGCTCGCCTCGCTCGGCCTGCTCATGAGGGCGCTGTGCGGCGAGCAGTGCGCCGGTGAGGCCCGGTCGCTTCGCGAGGAGATCGCCGAGGACCACGGCCTCTCCGTCCGGGCCGGAGGCCACCTCCGCCTGGCCCTGGCGCTCGCCGCCGCCCTCGCCGGCGACCCCGCCGCCTTCGGGGAGGCAGAACGGGCGCTCGCCGAGATCGACTCTCAGCTCTACCCCCAGGAGTACGAGCTCGCCCTCTACCTGGCGGCCGAGATCGAGTCCCGGCACGCCCCGACGGCCGGATGGCGCTGCGCCCGCTACCAGATCGCCGAGCGGTGGGCGACCCGGGTGGCCACCCTCGGGGCGATGCGGGCGCTCGTGCACGTCGAGCGGGTGTCGGAGGAGTTCGAGCAGCTGGACCGAGATGCCCACCTCGACGACCTCACCGGCGTCGGCAACCGCCGGGCGCTCGAGCGCTACCTGGCGGACCTCGCCGTCGCCAGGGTCCGCCAGGCGGCCTTCGTCATGGTCGACGTCGACCACTTCAAGTCGGTGAACGACCGGTTCGGGCACCTCGTAGGCGACGGGACGCTGATGCGCGTCGGGAGCGCGCTCCAGGAGACGGTCCGCGCCGAGGACCTCGTCGTCCGCCTCGGTGGCGACGAGTTCGCCGTCGTGCTCTCCGACACCGACCTCGTGGCGGCGAGCGTACGGGCCAAGGCCATCCTCGACCGCCTGCACGACGAGCCGTGGCCCGAGCTCGCCCCCGGGCTCACCATCTCGGTCAGCCTCGGCGTCACCGCCGGCGACCCGAGCGACGTCCGCCGTCTCCGCCAGAGCGCCGACCAGGCGCTGTACGAGGCGAAGGCGGCAGGGGGCGACCGGGTCGTCGGTCAGGCAGCGGCCGCTCCGGTCCCCTCGCCCGACTGACGCCGCTCACTCGTCTGCCGCCTCGACCGCCTCCCGCCAGCGGGCACGGCGCGTGGGGCGCTCGGCGACGAAGCGCCCGATGGCGGCGAGGATGTGCCCCTCGTCGAGCCCCGCCTCCTCCATGACCTCGTCGACCGAGCCCCCCGTCCGCCAGCGGTCGTCGCGGTCGGCCGAGAGCGAGTACTCGCGCACGAGCGGTCCGTGGGCGAACTCCCGCATGGCGGCGAAGGCGCCGTTCGTGATCACCATGGCATCCAGGCCGTCGGCGGGCTCGACGACGCTGCGGCGGTAGCCGGCCGGCTGGCGGGCGAACAGCTCGGGGCTGAGCGCCGCCACGATCTTCACGTTCCAACCGCGACGGTCGATCTCGGGAAGCAGCCGCAGCACGGCGGCGGTCGTCATGGTCCCGCGGAGGAAGATCGTCCCCGCCCGCGGCGCCCCGGGTCGGGGGGCCCGCAACACGTAGGCGCCCCGGGCGGCCGCCAGGTGCGAGGGGATGCCGAGACGCGCCCGGTCCGGGATCTCGATCGGCGGCCGGGTGAGGTGGAGGGCCACCACCGGGACGTCGGTGGCGAAGGCCGCCCCGAGCATGACCGGGACCTCGTTGTACTCGAAGGGGTGCAGGTCGATGACGTGTCCGTCCGGGAAGAGCTTGGTCACCCCGGTCTCGGCGATGCCGAAGTGGGTGCGGGAGTCCTCCGCCGTCTCGGGCCCGGAGTGGCCGGCGACCCAGAGGAACCGCCCCACCTTGAGCTCGCAGTCCTGGGCGAGCTGGCTGAACAGGCGTATCGGGCCGTAGTTGAGGTAGCAGAACGAGCCGTAGGTCGAGGTCGCCGCCCAGAACCCGTCGAAGTCCTCGAAGGGGTCCTCGGCGAAGCCGACGGTCGCCATGCCGGCCATCAGCCCGGCGTTGGCGAACTCGGTGATCTCGGTCGGCAGCAGGCTGCCGAAGGGGTTCTCGTCCCGCTCGTACCACCCGAAGCCGGGCTCGTCCCCGAAGCCTGCAGCGAACCCGGCGAGGTTGGTGGACTCCGCCAGGTCGGCCGAACAGGCGATGAACAGCGGGCGGCCGTAGTCGCGGCGGGCGACGGAGTTCACATAGGCACCCCAGGCGCCGAGGGCGGCCCGGTTCGGCGCCTTCTCGCCCGGCGCCTTGAACAGCTCGGCCGGGTAGCGCTCGTAGTCGACGATGCGGCGGTCCGACAGCACGGCGGCGCTCGCCTTTCCGAGGCGGAAGCCGGGCATCGTCGCCGGCACGGCCTCGGCGAGGGCGACGAGGCGGTCCGACAGCCAGGTCACGAGCTCCTCGTCGCGGCGCAGCACGCCCATCACGACCGCCAGGTTCGCCTCCTGCTCGGCGCGGCGGTCGGCCGGGTCCGCCGGCAGGAGGCCGCCGACCCCTTCGTACTCGACCCCGTAGCGCTCCATGAACCGCCGCCGGTTCTCCCAGAACTGCTCGCCGTGCGGCGGAAGGGGCGAGCCGTGGCTGGCGGCGTCGTAACGGCCGTAGCCGCGCCCCTTTCGCGTCCTGAAGTAGGCCATCGACGGACGCCCGTCGTCGTTCGGCCCGCAGGCAGCCTCGAGGAGGGCACCGGCCACCGGTCCCCACGAGGAGCCGTCCGCCGTCCCGCTCACCCGCCAGCCGTAGGGGGCGAACCACTCCTCCGGCGAGCCGTGGACGACGCTCGAGGTCGGCCGGGGGTCGATCCCGAAGTCGTTCCAGTCGACGAGGAACACGAGGTTCGAGAGGCCGAGGCCCCAGGCGGCGTTCTTCGTCTCGTGTGCCGCTCCGGGGGTGAGGCCGCCTTCCCCCTCGACGAGGAAGACCTTGACGTCGCCGGCGCCGGCCAGCTTGAGGGCGAGGGCCTCTCCGGCGGCGGGGGCCATCCCGTGGCCCGACGGGCCGGTGTTGAACTTGAGAAAGAGCGTCCTCCCCGCCATCTCCGCATGCCCGGGGAGCCCGCCCCGGTGGCGGAAGTCGACGAGCGACTCGGCGGTGAGGGC
>JAKACF010000068.1 GCA_021821585.1 Actinomycetes bacterium | reverse complement strand
CGCCACCACCGTTTGCCGGCCGGCGTACGGCCTGTCCGAGCGACCAGGCGAGCACCTCGCCGCCGCCGGTCTCGAGGTCGCACATGGTCGTCACCTCGCCGGCACGACGGGCGAGGAGCGAGGCGTATCCCCACGGCGGCCGCTCCTCGCTGGCCCTCCCCTCGAACCAGGAGAAGTCGAAGCCCTCGAGCGGGACGGACCGCCCCTCGGAGACGAGCTGGTCGAAGCTCACGGGGCGCCGCCGGCTAGACGCCCGGGCAGGCGAGGCCGTCCCGCAGCCGGCGGAGCAGGTCGACCAGCGCCTCGCGCTCCGAGCGGGTGAGGGCGCTGTCGAGCAGCTCGTCGACGTGACGACGGTGGTACTCGAGCGCCTCGCGCATCGTCTCGGCACCCTCGGGGGTGAGCCGGGCGAAGGCGCCGCGCCGGTCCTCGTCGCAGCTCTCGCGGGCGACCAGACCGGCCGAGCAGAGCCGGTCGACCGCCCGTGTGAGGCCGCTCGGGGTGAGCGCCGTCCTCGTGGCGAGCTCGCTCATCCGAAGCCGCCCTCCCGGCGCGCGAGCGAGGCGGACGAGGACGTCGAAGCTCTGGGTGGGAAGGCCGTAGCGCCGCTCCCAGCGCGCCCCGGTGAGGCGTCGCATCCCGGAGGCCGTCTCGACGACGAGCCCGACGAGGGCGAGGGCGTCCTCTCCGTCGGTCTGCGCCGGCGCCTGCTCGGGTGATGGCATGCCCACGCCCGCAGTCTACCGGTCCGCCCCCGGATAGTTGCGTAGGAAACTATCGCTGTGAGCTGGCCTTGTCGCCGTCACCGTCCGCCGTCTGGCGTAGCCTTGGGTCGCACTATGGCACGGGCGGTACCCCAGCACCGCAAGGAGCGCTCGCCGACCTTCGCCGGCCGGCTGCTCGCCGCGCTGCCCGGGGCCCTCCTCGTGATCGACCCCGAGGGGACGGTGCTGCGGGCCTATGGGGAGCTGTCGAGGGTCGCCTCCGCCACGCCGAGCGAGCTCGTCGGCTCGCGCCTCGTCGAGCACGTCACCGAGGACAGCTGGCAGGCGGCGAGCGAGCTCGTGCGGACGACGGCCACGAGCTCCGAGGGCACCGCCGTCGGGCCGGTGCGCCTCGACTATGTCGCCGGCGACGGCGCCCGGCGCACCACCGAGGCCTGGGGCGTCCGCCGCCTCGCCGATCCGGAGATCCGCGGCCTGTGCCTCCTGCTGCTCTCCGAGAGCGCCTACGACCGGCTGGACGGCGTGCTCACGACCATCGTCGGCGGTGGCTCGCTCAACGAGACCCTCGGCGCCCTCAGCCAGGCGCTTCGCTACCCACCGGTGCTCGCCGAGGCCTTCTTCGTCCTCCCCGGAGCCGACGACCGCGGCCTTCTGCGGGTGCCCGACCTGCCCGGTGTGCCGGGCCCCCCCTCGCCCGGACCCTGGGATGCCGTCGGGGGCCCCGGGGGCACCATGGTCCACGAGAGGGTCGCCAAGCTTCCCCGCCCGCTCCGCCAGGCGGCGAAGGCGGCCGGCTTCACAGCCGTCTCCGCTGTCCCGGTGCCGGGCCTGAACGGGCGGCAGCGTGGGTCTCTCGTGCTGTGGTGGCAGGCGGCCGAGCCCCCTGTGGCCGCCGTGCGGGCGGCGATCGAACGGGCGACCGCCCTCGCCAGCCTCGCCATGTCGCACGAGGCGGCGCAGGCCATCGAGCCTTCCGCCGCCCCTCGGGACCCCCTCACGGGGCTGGTCGACCGGGACGGCTTCGCCAAGGCTCTCGAAGCCCGCATCGCCGCCGGCGAGCAGCCGGCCGTGCTCTGTGTCGACCTCGACGGCCTCCGGGCGGTGAACGACTCCTACGGCCAGCTCACCGGTGACGCCGTGCTGCGCGTGGCGGCCCGGCGGCTCGCCTCGGTCATGCGGACGACCGACGAGCTGGCGCGGCTCGAGGCGGACGAGTTCGCCGTCCTCTGCGGCGGCTCGGTGACCTCCGCCCAGACCGCCTCGATCGCCCGGCGCATCGTCGACCAGCTCGCCAAGCCGCTCTCGCTCGGCGACGGCCAGAGCGTGGCCGTCGGCGGGAGCGTCGGCATCGCCATCGCCTCGCAGGCCTCCTCTCCCGAGACCGTCCTCGGCCTGGCCGGCCGGGCCCTCCGCCAGGCGAAGTCGCGCGGGTCGGGCGGCGTCGCCTTCGCCGGCAGCGGCCTGTCCCCGGCCGCTCGCTGAGCGCCTACCATCGGCTCCCGCGGCGCCGCCGCACCGTCCGCCTGACCCTGGAGGATCCATTGCTTCGACGCCGCCTCGTCACGCGAGGGGCCGCAGCGCTTGCCGCCGCGGCCCTCCTCGCCGCCTGCGGCGGCGGCAACGGCCTCGCCGGCCAGTCGGCGGGCCAGATCATGACCTCGACGATCTCGGCGCTCCGCCACGCCCACTCGGTGCGCTTGAGCGGCGTCGTGGACCAGGGTCCGCGCACCGCGCATGTCGACGTCACCATGTTCCGCAACGGGGACGCGGACGGCACCTTCGACCTCTCGGGCGTCACCGGCTCCCTCGTCATCTCCTCGGGGTCGGTCTACATGCGGGGGCCGGCCCGCTTCTGGCAGGTCCTCACCTCGATCGGCGGCGCCTCGCTCCCCGGCGCAGCGGCGACCAAGCTGGCGGGCAGGTGGGTGATCCTGCCCCGCGGGGCGGCGAGTGGCTTCAGCAGCTTCAGCTTCAAGGGCTTCGAGGCCTCGCTGTCGAAGGGGCGCGCCTCGCTCACGAAGGTGGGACCGAAGACGGTTATGGGCCAGCAGGCCATCGGGGTGAAGAGCCCCAGCAACGGGACGCTGTGGGTGTCGACGACGGGCACGGCCTACCCGATCGAGGTCGTGAGCTCGAACGCCAAGGGGACCCAGCGGGCGACCTTCAGCGACTGGAACGCCGACAGCCCGCCGACGGCGCCGGCAGGGGCGAAGTCGCTCACGACGATCCTCGGGTAGTCCCGGAAAATAAATTGATTGACTCTAATATTGGAGTGGGACTAGAGTAGTCGCCATGGCCGGCGCGCGACGGGAGGACAGGGGCATCAGCCTCGAGGCCTCGCTGCGAGCCGCCGGGCTCCGGGTGACCGCCCCCCGCCGCTCCGTCCTCGAGGCCCTCGCCGAGCGCCCGCACGTCGACACCGACACCGTCATCGCCCTCGTCCGCGGCCGCCTCGGCTCGGTGTCGCCCCAGGCCGTCTACAACGTGCTGGCTGCCCTCGTCGAGGCGGGGCTCGTCCGGCGCATCCAGCCGGCATCGAGCCCCGCCCTGTACGAGGTGCGGGTGGGCGACAACCACCACCACATCGTCTGCCGCCGCTGCCGGGCGACGGCGGACGTCGATTGCGTCGTCGGCCGCCGACCCTGCCTCACGCCGTCTGAGACGGCCGGCTACGCCATCGACGAGGCGGAGGTGACGTTCTGGGGCCTCTGCCCGTCCTGCCAGCAGCTCACCGAAGGAGGCCGATCATGACACCACGACCAGCAACGACCGACGACGCCGGGATCCCAGCAGGATCGGACGAGCACTCGCTCACCGCAGGGCCCGACGGTCCCATCTTGTTGCAGGACCACTACCTCATCCAGAAGATGGCCCACTTCAACCGCGAACGCGTCCCCGAGCGGGTCGTGCACGCGAAGGGCGGCGGAGCCCATGGCGTCTTCGAGGCGACCGCCGACGTCTCGGCCTTCACCAGGGCGTCCTTCCTGAAAAAGGGGACCCGGACACCGGTCTTCTGCCGCTTCTCCACGGTCGCCGGCGAGCTCGGCTCGGCCGACACGGTCCGCGACCCGAGGGGCTTCGCGGTCAAGTTCTACACCGAGGAGGGGAATTACGACCTCGTCGGCAACAACACGCCCGTCTTCTTCATCCGCGACCCCCAGAAGTTCTCCGACTTCATCCACTCCCAAAAGCGCCGTGCGGACACGGGGCGTCGGGACCACAACATGCAGTGGGACTTCTGGACGCTCTCGCCCGAGTCGGCCCACCAGGTCACCTGGCTCATGGGAGACCGGGGGATTCCTCGCACCTGGCGCCACATGAACGGCTACTCGAGCCACACCTACATGTGGGTGAACGGCGGCGGCGAGCGGTTCTTCGTGAAGTACCACTTCACGACCGAGCAGGGGATCGAGTGCCTCACCGACGCCGAGGCGAAGGCCATCCTCGCCGAGGAGCCCGACTTCCACCTGCGCGACCTCGCCGAGGCGATCTCGGCCGGGGAGCACCCGGCCTGGCGCCTCGAGATGCAGATCATGCCCTTCGAGGAGGCGGCCGACTACCGCTTCAACCCCTTCGACCTGACCAAGGTCTGGCCGCACGAGGACTACCCGCGCGTGCCCGTCGGCCGGCTCGTGCTCGACCGCAACCCGGAGAACTACTTCGCCGAGGTGGAGCAGTCCGCCTTCGAGCCCTCGAACCTCGTCCCGGGGATCGGCCCGAGCCCCGACAAGATGCTGCTCGGCCGGCTCTTCTCCTACCCCGACGCCCACCGCTACCGCATCGGGACGAACTACCTCCAGCTGCCGGTCAACCGCCCCCGCTCGGCCGTCAACAGCTACAACAAGGACGGCTCCATGGCCGCCTCGAACCCGGCGGATCCGCTCTACGCGCCGAACACCTACGGCGGACCGGCGGCCGATGCCGCCTACGCCGATGCCGGGTGGCCGGTCACCGGGGAGATCGTCCGGGCGGCCGCCAGCCTGCACCGGGACGACGACGACTTCGCCCAGGCCGGCATGCTGTACCGCACGGTGATGGACGAGGCGGCACGTGCGCGGCTCGTCGACACGGCCGTGGCGCACCTGCGTGCGGGCGTCGTCGAGCCCGTCCTCACGAGGGCGGTCGAGTACTGGCGACAGGTCGACCCGGACCTCGGTGCCCGGGTGGCGAAGGGCCTCGGCCACGGGGCCGGCTGAGCCGGCTCAGACGCGCCGGCGAGCGGCCTCGAGGGCCGAGAAGACGGCGTAGGCGGCGAGCCCCGCCGCCGCCAGGCCGACGAGGAAGGGGCCGTAGGCCTGGCGCGAGCCGGTCTCGAGCAGCTGGTCGAGGCTCTTCACCTTCGAGGGCTGGTCGGCCACCGCCGCCAGGAGCAGATAGACGCCGACGAGGACGACGAGGACGCCCCGCGTCAGGTTGCCGGCGATCCCGGTCACCCTGGCGAGGGCGAGGGTGCCCCGGGCCATCGAGGGCCGCCGGAAGGTCTCGCCGTAGTCGTGCACGACCGCCCAGATGCAGACCGCCACCCCCGCCACGACGAGGGCCGTCCCGATCAGCCCGGCGAGACCGGTCCCCCCGGGCCAGGCGAGGATGCGGGCGGCGTAGGGCTGGGGGTGGTTGGAGGGTCCTCCCTCCGCGCTCCCGCCCGCAGCCAGGCGGACCGCCTCGACGAAGAGCGCGAGGTAGACGACCGCCACGGCGCCCCAGCCGATCCGGATCCAGGCAGATGGCCGCTCGCGGGAGGCCGGCTCGATCCCGAGGACGGCTTGGAGGAGCCGCCAGAGGGCGTAGGCGAACAGACCGGCCGCCAGCAGGGCGAGCATCCCCTTCCCGCCGGGCTGACGGGCGAGCTCGGCGAGCGCGCCCTGCCCCGAGGCGCTGGCGGGAGCCCGTCCTCTCGTCGCGATGAGGAAGGCGAGGGCGGCGAGCAGGGCGTAGACCACCGCCCGGGAGGAGAGGCCGACCCGCGCCACCGGCGCCATGGCCCGCCGGGCATCTGATCGCAGGGAGGGCGCCGGTCGGGGGATCTCTGCCAGGCGGCCAGGGTGGCTTGTCACCGGTGAGCCCTACCCGCGAGAGCGGGCGGCCAACCGGCTGGTCCTACTCGGCGCGGGCGAGAGCCGCCTCCTCCTCGCAGGCGAGGGCCGCCTCCCGCCTCGCCTTGTCGGCGGCCGCGTCCCAGCGCTCCTCGATGTGCCCGTAGCGCCAGATGGCGAGGGCGATGGCCCAGGTGACCACGAAGAGACCGACGACGACGAAGCCGGCGGTATTGATGTTGAAGGTCTCGAAGAACCTGGCGAGGGAGCCGTTCGCCCCGAACTCGCTCGACAGCAGGCCGGCGAGCTCGACCGTCCCGATGAGGAAGGCCACCACGACCGAGAGCCCGGTGATGGTGATGTTGTAGTACACCTTGCGGATCGGCCGGGAGAACGCCCAGCCGTAGGCGAAGTTCATGAAGCAGCCGTCCGCCGTGTCGAGCAGGCTCATCCCCGCCGCGAACAGGATCGGCAGTGACAGGACGGCGTAGAAGGGGAGGCCGCTCTCGACGGCGGTGCCCGAGAGGACGAGCAGCGCCACCTCCGTCGCCGTGTCGAAACCGAGCCCGAACAGCACGCCGATCGGGTACATCTTCCAGGGCGTGTCGATCCGCCGGGCGAGCCGCCCGAGGAAGCGGTTCATGAGACCCCGCTTGTTCAGCTGCTCCTCGAGCTCGGCGTCGTCGTAGCGGCCCTGGCGCATCTCGCGGAAGACGCGGACGATGGAGACGAGGATCACGAGGTTCAGCGCCGCGATGAGGTAGAGGAAGAACCCCGAGACCGAGGTCCCGATCACCGTCGTCACCTGGTGGAGGCCGGACCTGCCGTTCTTCACCTGGGCATCGACCGCCCGGATGCCGAAGTTCAACAGCACGGCGAGGGCGAACACGACCGAGGAGTGGCCGAGGGAGAAGAAGAAGCCGACGCTGATCGGCCGCTTGCGCTCGCCCATGAGCTTTCGCGTCGTGTTGTCGATCGCCGCGATGTGGTCGGCGTCGAAGGCGTGGCGCATGCCGAGGGTGTAGGCGAGGAAGCCCGTCCCGACGCCGAAGACGATGCCCGAGGTGGGCGTCACCCGCATGTGGTGGCTCACCGCGGCGATGAGCAGCCCGAAGCCGACGACGTGGAGGGCGATGATGAGGCCGACCATGCCGCCCATCCGCCGCCACTCGCTCGGCGAGAGACCCCGTCGGATCCGGCCGAGCCGGCTCGTCGACTGGGTGATCGCCATGCTCCTCCTCGTGGTCGCTGCGTCCCGGGCTTTGGTTGGCCTGACGGCCCAATTGCGAGCTGCTTGCGACAGGCTACAGCTCGCGATAAGCGGCGGCGAGCGCGAGTGCGGCCGTAAGCTCGACGCGCCATGACGCCGAGCCCGACGCCCGAGCCCACCGGTCACGAGCACCAGGTGGAGGAGGTGCTGGAGCTCGTGCGTGCCCGCGGCGGGCGCGTCACCACGGCCCGGCGCCAGCTGCTCGAGGCCCTCTTCGAGGCGCCCCCGCACGCCACCGCCGAGGAGCTGGCCACCGCGGTGCAGGTCCGCTCGCCCGACGTCCACCTGTCGACGATCTACCGCAACCTGGACGAGCTCGAGCGGCTCGGCGTGATCGTCCACACCCACTTCGGCCACGGACCGGCGAGCTACCACCTCGCCTCGTCCCCCCACGGACACCTCGTCTGCGAGACCTGCGGAGTGACCATCGAGGCTCCCGAGGCGCTCTTCTCCGAGCTGACGACCCTCGCGAAGGAGCGGTTCGGCTTCGTCGTCGACTCGCGGCACTTCGCCGTCGTCGGGCGGTGCGCCACCTGCGCCGCCGCCGGGCGCGAGTGACCGGCCGCCCGGACGGCTCTTCGGACTGCCGTCCGGGAAGACGACGTCCGCCGCCGACGAGCCGTCGCTGTCGGGCCTCGCCACCCCATGTCGACCGAGTGGCTGCCCGCCCTCGAGAGGGAGCTGGAGCTGTCGGCCTCCGACCTGCCCCTCGTGTGGGACGCCGACTTCCTCCCGGGCGCGCCGGAGCCTCCCGGTGACGAGCGCTACGTCTTGTGCGAGATCAACGCGAGCTCGGGCATCGCCTTCCCCGACTGTGTGCCCGGCAAGCTCGCCGCCGGCCCTCCAGGCGAGCCTCGGCTCGCCGCCGCCCTGAGGGGACCGGACGGCCCGGACCCGCTCAGGTGCCTCTGCTCCGGGCGTAGAGCGTCACGCCGCCGGCGGCGCCGCCGAGGCCAGCGAGCACCGGCAGGGCGACCCTGAGCGCCCGGCGGGCCGCCCCGGGCGTGGGGCGCCCGTCCCCGAGGGCCGCCTCGGGGGTGGCGCCGTTCGCGCCTCCGAGCCGGGCGAGCTTCATCACCTCGGCCAGGTGGAGCGCCCGCCTCCCGGTGCCGGCCTGTTCGATCTGGGTCTTGCAGGAGAAGCCGTCGGCCACGACGACCTCCCGCTCGTCGGCCTTGCGGACGGCGGGGAGCAGCGCCTGGTCGCCGCAGGCCATCGAGATGTCGTACTTGCCCGACTCGAAGCCCCACGAGCCCGCCAGGCCGCAGCAGCCTCCCTTCAGCGGCTCGACCTCGAGGCCCATACGGGAGAGCACCGCCTGCTCGTCGCTGACCCCCCCGGTCGCCCGGTGGTGGCAGTGGCCCCACATGAGCGCCTTCGCCTCCATCGAGGGCACCTCGAGGTTGTGGCGCTCGAAGAACTCGCCGAAGTGCATGGCGTTGCGGGCGAGCCGCTTGGCGTCGTCGTCGTAGGGAAGCATCTTCTCGAGCTCGTCCTTGAACACGGCGAGGCAGCTCGGCTCCATCCCGACGATCGGCGTCCCGGCGCGGACGTGCGGGCGCAGGGCGTCGAGGACGCGGTGGAGGTAGCGCTCCGCCTGGTCGAGGAAGCCGTAGTCGTACAGCGGCCGCCCGCAGCACAGGTGGCCCGACGGCATGACGACCTGCCAGCCGGCCTCCTCGATCGCCTCGACGCAGGCGACGCCGACGTCGGTGTGGAGGTGGTTGTTGAAGGTGTCGGGGAACAGCACGACCGGCGGGCCGTTCGGACGGGTGGTGCCGCCACGGCGCGAGAACCACTGCTGCAGGGTCATCGGGGCGAAGCTCGGAAGCTCCCGGCGCCGGTCGACGCCGGCGGCCAGGCGGGCGAGGGAGGCGAGCCCGGGCGTGCCCGTGACGAAGTTGACGAGCTCGGGCATCCTCGAGGCGAGGCGCGCCGCCTGGTCGATGAAGCCGAAGGCATAGGCGTAGCGCGGCCGCCGCCGTCCGAGCCCCTTGTAGTGGTGGTAGAGGAACTCCGCCTTGTAGGTGGGCATGTCGACGCTCACCGGGCAGTCGTTCGTGCACCCCTTGCAGGCGAGGCAGAGGTCGAGGGCGTCGTAGACCTCCTTCGAGCGCCAGCCGTCGGTGATGACCTCGCCCCGGAGCATCTCGAACAAGAGCCGGGCGCGCCCGCGCGTGCTGTGGGTCTCCTCCCGGGTCACCTGGTAGCTCGGGCACATCGTCTGGCTGGCGTCGGGGACGCGGCACTTGCCCACACCGACACAGCGCAGCGTCGCATGGGCGAAGTCGCCGCCGTCCTGTCGGTAGGCGAACTTCGTCGGCGGGCGGGGCGGGTTGTAGTCGACGCCGAGCTTCAGGTCCTCGTCAAAGCGCATCGGGTCGATCACCTTGCCCGGGTTCATCTTCCACTCGGGGTCGAAGATGAGCTTGAACTCCCGCATGGCGGCGACGAGCTCGGGGCCGTACTGCTTCTCGAGGAGCTCGGCCCGCTGCTGGCCGTCGCCGTGCTCGCCCGAGAGCGAGCCGCCGTAGGAGACGACGAGGTCGGCCGCCTCCTCCATGAACGCCCGGTAGTTCGACAGGCCGTCGGACCGGCGCAGGTCGAAGTCGATGCGGGAGTGGATGCAGCCCTGGCCGAGGTGGCCGTAGAAGGCGCCGGTGAGCCCGTGGCGGGCGTAGAGCTCCTTCAGGTCGCGCAGGTAGTCGCCGACCCTCGCCGGCGGGACGGCCGAGTCCTCCCAGCCGGGCCAGTGGTCGCCCGAGTCGGGGGGGAAGGCCGTGGCGCCGAGCCCCGACTCGCGGATCGCCCAGATGTCCTCGGAGTTGCCGCCCTCCTGGACGCTCTCCACCTTCTTGATGCGGCTCGTGTCGTAGCCCTCGGCAAGGAGGAACTCGACGAGGGAGGAAGCGGCAGCCTCCGAGCTCGCCGTGTCGTCGGCCCCGAACTGCACGAGCAGCCAGGCGTTCGCGTCCTGGGGCAGCTCGCCCAGGTCCTCGACGTTCATCTCGAGCTCCTGCTGGTCCTCGATGAGGCGCCGGTCGATCGCCTCGAGGCCGATCGGCCGGAAGCGCTCGATGATCTCCTCGACGTGCCGGCCGGCGTCGCAGATCTCCGGGTAGCCGACGACGACGAGGGTGCGCTGCAGGAGCGCAGGGGTGAGCATGAGCGTCGCCCGGAGCGCCGTCACGCAGGTGCTCTCGGTGCCGACGAGGGCGCGGGCGACGTTGAAGCCCTTCTCGGGCAGCAGCTCGTCGAGGTTGTAGCCCGACACCCTGCGGGGGACCGTCGCCACGTCGGGGAAGCCGCGGCGGATGGCGTCCGCGTAGCGGTCCCGAAGGTCCCGCAGGCGGGCGTAGATCTCCCCCTTGCGGCCGCCCGCCGCGATGATCTCGTCGAGGCGCTCCTCCTCGCCGACGCCGACGGAGAACCGCTCCCCGTCGTAGGTGCACACCTCGAGGGCGTGGACATTGTCGGAGGTACGCGGGCCCGGCCCGTACAGCTGCGACTGGACCGAGTGGATGCCGCAGGAGTTGTTGCCGAGGTTGCCGCCGATGGTGCAGCGGGAGTGCGAGGAGGGATCCGGCCCGAAGACGAGGCCGTGCCGGCCGGTGCGGAGGTTCACCTGCTCGTTGATGGCGCCCGGCTCGACGGTGACGAGGCGGCGGGCGGTGTCGGCCTCGCCGATCTCGGTCAGGTACTTCGAGTTGTCGATGACGACCGCGTAGTTCACGGTCTCACCCGACAGGCTCGTGCCGCCTCCCCGGTTGACGATCGGCGCCCGGAACCGCGAGCAGATCCGGTGGGCGGCCACGACGTCGTCGAGGGTCCTCGGCACGACGACGCCGAGGGGCACCTGGCGGAAGTTCGAGGCGTCGTTGGCGTACATGGCGAGCGAGGCATGGTCGAAGCGGACCTCGCCCTCGAGCTCGGCTCTGAGCGCCCGCTCGAGGGCCTTCGTGTCGATGCGCTCCCGGCCGACGAGGCCGACGGGCATCGCCGGGTCGGGCTTGACCGGGATCGTCCTCGTGCGCCCCCGCCGGGGCATCGCCAGGGTCACTTGTGCTCCCCCGGGAGGAGGTCCTTCGCGTGCTCCGAGAACTCGGACCACTTGCCCTTGAAGCCCTTCACGGCGATGCCGACGGCGTCCTCGTCGCCCTGGGCGAGGCCCGTCAGGGTCTTCTTCAGCATGCTCGGGCGGACATGGGGGGGAAGGGGTGGGATCTGGGGGTCCGTGACGAACTCGAGCAGCACCGGGCCGTCCGCCTTGAGCGCCCGCTCCCAGGCCTTCGGGACCTCCTCGGGGCGGGTGACCTTGATGCCCTCGAAGCCGAGCAGGCGGGCGAAGTCGGCCGCCGGGACGTAGGGGACGGTCTGGGTGGCCGGGTTCTTCGGGTCGGCCGAGAGGACGCGCTGCTCGTAGGAGACCTGGTTCAGGTCCTCGTTCACGAGGACGGTGAAGATCAGCGTCGGGTTCTTCGAGCACAGCTCGTCGACATAGCGCT
>JAKACF010000067.1 GCA_021821585.1 Actinomycetes bacterium | reverse complement strand
AGCGGCCGCGCACGACCTTCAACGACGTCGCCGGCTACCAGGGCGTGAAGCAGGAGATCTCCGAGGTCGTCGACTTCCTGAAGAACTCGGGGCGCTTCCGGGACATCGGGGCCCGGGTGCCGAAGGGCGTCCTGCTCGTCGGCCCGCCCGGTACGGGAAAGACGCTCCTCGCGAGAGCGGTCGCCGGCGAGGCCGGCGTGCCCTTCCTCTCGGTGAGCGGCTCGGACTTCATGGAGATGTTCGTCGGCGTCGGCGCGAGCCGCGTCCGTGACCTCTTCCAGACCGCCCGCAAGCAGGCTCCGGCGATCATCTTCGTCGACGAGATCGACTCCATCGGCCGCAAGCGCGGCGCCGGCCTCGGCGGCGGCCACGACGAGCGGGAGCAGACGCTCAACCAGATGCTCTCGGAGATGGACGGCTTCGACCCGGCCGAGGGCATCGTGATCATGGCGGCGACCAACCGCCCCGACATCCTCGACCCCGCCCTGCTCCGGCCGGGACGCTTCGACCGCCAGATCGTGGTGCCCCTCCCCGACCTCGAGGAGCGCCTCCCCATCCTGCAGGTCCACTGCAGGGACAAGCGGGTGGGACCCGACGTCGACCTCATGATCGTCGCCCGGGGCACCCCCGGGATGAGCGGGGCGGAGCTCGCCAACCTCGTCAACGAGTCGGCCCTCCACGCCGTCCGCCGCGGCAGCCCCTACATCGAGATGAGGGACTTCGACGCCGCCCGCGACCGCGTGCTCATGGGCCAGCGGCGCGACTCGATGGTCCTGTCCGAGGACGAGAAGGAGCGTGTCGCCTTCCACGAGGGCGGCCACGCCGTCCTCGCCTACGTCCTGCCGCACGCCGACCCGCTCCTCAAGGTGAGCATCATCCCGACCGGCATGGCCCTCGGCGTCACCCAGCAGCTGCCGGCCGAGGAGCTGCACATCTACCGCAAGGAGTACATCGAGGACTCCCTGGCGGTCCGCATGGGCGGCCGTGTCGCCGAGAAGCTCGTCTACGACGGCCTCTCGACGGGCGCGAGCGACGACCTGCAGCGCAACACCGAGCTCGCCCGCAAGATGGTCCGCGAGTGGGGCATGTCGGACCGCATCGGGCCGATGGCGTGGGGCTCGCAGGGGCAGGTCTTCCTCGGCGAGGACCTCATGCACACCCGCGACTACTCCGAGGACACGAGCCGGGTCGTCGACGAGGAGGTGGAGCGCATCCTGCGCACCCAGGAGCTGCGGGCCGACAAGCTCCTGAAGGAGCACCGGGCCGGTCTCGAGGCCGTCGCCCGTGCGTTGCTCGAGCACGAGACCGTGGACGGAGCCGAGATCGCCCGCCTCGTCGACGCCGCCTACGGGCGGCCCGTCCACGGCGCAGAGGGCAAGCCCGGCTCGGAGGCCGAGCGCTACGCCCCCTCGCTCACCGGCGGCTCGGCGTCCCCGATCATCCCGCCTCCCCAGCACGAGCCGGCCCCGCAGGGCGCCCCCCACCCCCAGGGCCCCCCGCCGCCGTGGGCGGCGGACGGGGAGGGCAGCCGCCCACCGGCTCCGCCCTACGCACCGCCCGCGAACAACTCCGGCCCGGAGGGCCCGCCCGACCGCTGACCGCGGGCGGGCGGCCTGCGCCCGGGTCCGGCTGACCCCTTTACGGCTCGGGCCGCCCCCGCTCAGGCGTGTCGCATCCAGAGGTTCTCCTCGACGTAGGTCCCGAGGTCGGCGTCCGTGTCGATCTCGACGGGGCTGAGGGCGTCGGGGACGACGTAGCGGTCCGACTCGGGGAAGACCATCCCGGTCCAGGCCTCCCAGTCGGCCACCGAGCCGGTGATCACCATCGACCGCCGGGCCGGTCCGAGGATCTCGGCCCCGAGGCGTTCGTGGGTCCGGACCCACGGGTCGACCGCGGTTCCGTCGTCCCGCCGCCACCGGGCGAACCTGGCCATCGGCACCAGCGGGTACGAGGCCTTCAACGTCGGCCGGACAGGGCAGATCACCCTCGACAACCCGGCCTCTCGCGCCTTGTCCCGAAGGGCGGTCAGCACGCTGCCCGCGAGCCCCTTGCGCGAAGCGTCGGACGCGACCGCCGCCGCCATGATGCACAGGGTGTCGGCGGGCGGGCCCGCCTCCCGGCCCGCAAGGGAGCGGACGAGCGCCCCGTCGTATCCCTCGGGGAGGTCGTCGAGCGTCCCGTCCCAGGCCAGCGGCACGCCCCAACCGCCCGCCACCACGCGCCCGTCGTCGACCACCCACAGGTCGAATGTCCCGAAGTGCTCGCCCACCTGGCCGATGTGGGCGTTCGAGACGGCATCGTGGAAGATGAACTCCGGCCAGCGCGCCCGGAACGACGCCTCCGCCTGCTCCTCCAGGTCCGGCCTCAGCCTGGACTCGACGACCTCCATGCTCGCAACATAGGCGAGCGCCGACGCCCGGGCGCAGGTGCCGTCAGCTCGAGACCGGCACCGCCTCCTCCGTGGTCCCGAGCAGCTGCCGGTCGGCCGGGGTGAGGTTCTCCCTCACGAGCACGGGGGCCGCCGCCCGCACCTCGAGGCCGAGGCTCTGGCCGGGGTTGGAGTCCACGACCGAGCTCAGCTGGACGACTGCGGTCGTGCCGGGCAGCACGGTGACGTCGGTGAGCTGGGAGGGCGCCGCCGCCCCGGCGGAGGAGGAGACCTCCGCCACCATCGCCGAGACGGGCCGCGGCCCCGGGTCGGTGATCTCGACCGAGACGGCGTAGGCCTTCGACTCCTGCACCCCGGGCAGGACCCACTCGGCGCTCGCCCGGGAGGCGGGCGCGAAGGAGATGAGGCCGAGGCGACCCCGGCCGAGGGCGAGGTAGGTCTCGTGCTCGACGACGACACCGACCCGGCGGGCCGTCGTCACCGTCAGGCTGCCGTCGACGCGGGTGCCCGACCAGACGACGGGCGCCGCCGCCAGCACAGTCTGGCCGGGCCGGACGAGGACCGTGAGCGTGGTCGTCCTCCCCTTCGGGAGCGACGAGGCGAGGGTCACCCGGGCCGGTCGCGGGCCGGGATCGAAGAGCTGGACCGCCTGGGACTCGTTCGGGCCGACGTTGCCGAGCGGCATGACCCAGCGATCGAGCGGGCAGCCGACGCCGACGGCGAGCTCCTCGCCCGAGACGCGGTAGGAGTGCTGAGGGCCGAGCCGGTTCGTCGTCACGGCTTCGTCGACCGTGGCGAGCGATCCGAGGACGAACCGGCCGACCGTCGCCTTGGCGGAGACGGCGACCTGCGAGCGCAGCGGCACGTAGCGGGCGAGGTCGACGACATAGAGGCTTCTCGGCGCCACCGGGAGCCCCTGATAGGCGGCCGGCTCGACCAAGCCTGAGCCCGTCGCCACCGAGAGGTTCACCACCGCCGGGGCGGCGGTCGGGTTGAACAGGGCGACCCTCGTGTCCGAGGACCCCGCCGTCGTCCCAGACGCCGTGTAGGCCTGCGCCGACGAGCCGTCGGCGCAGGCGCTGGCGACGGCGCCGGAGCTGTCGGTGAGGGTCTCCGAGACGGCGATCTCGGCGCCGCTCGCGGTGACGCTCACGGAGGCGAAGATCGTCGGCGGGCTCGCCCGGTGGCCCTTCGCCGTCGTCGGCGGGGTGACCGAGGCCGGCAGCGCCTCGGGACTCAGGGTGATCGTCCGTTCGGACTGGGCCCCGACCACCACGGTGGAGAGCTGGTTGGGGAGAGCGTGCTCGGGCGAGGCGGAGCCGGAGACGGCGGTCTGCACCTCGAGCACCCTGGCGGTGGCGGGACGTGAGGAGGGGTTCGTCATCGAGACGGTGACGGAGGACTTCGATCCGAGCGGGAGCGGCCCGGGACAGCTCCACACACCGGCCGCACCGGCGGTGAGGTCGACGGCGGGAAGCAGGCTCGGGAGTGCCGGCCTGGCCGGCGCAGCGTGCCGGGACGGGACGAGGGCGCCGAGGGCGAGCAGGGCGGCGAGCGAGGAGGCGACGACGGCGAGCGAGGCCACACGGCGCCACCCGAGACCGGCTCCCCGGGAGACGGCGGCGCTCACCGTGCCGGCACCGGGCTCGCCGAGGCGAGTCGCTCCGGCCGCTCGTCGCCGGCCACCTCCGGGGCAGCTGGCCAGTCGTCGGGGGCGGGCGGCCCGAGGTCGTCATCGGGCGGTCCCCCGGCCGCCACCGGTGACCGTCCCCAGCGGCGGCGGCGCCGCACCCCTTCGAGGACGGCGGCCGCCAGGGCGGCGAGGCCGACGGCGACCCCGATCTCCCGCCACAGCGGGGAGCCGCCTCCGGCGCCCGTGCCGAGGGCGGCGTTCGTGCCGGCGCCGTCATAGCGGTGCCAGTCGGCGTTGACGAAGACGAAGGCCCCGGCCTCGCTCGGCCGCTCGACGAGGTCGCTCTGGGACTGGAGGGCGCTCAGGAGGCGGGCCGGCGGCCCGGTGACGACGGGCGGCACCTGGCTGCCCGGGAGCTGCGGGGCATCGGCCGAGAGGACGACGATGTAGCGCACCCCGAGCCGGGCGAGGGGCAGGCCCACGTCGGCTGTCCTCCCCCGCTCCGCCTGGACGAGGGCGGAGGCGACCGCAGACAGGCGACCCGGCGTGGCGGGGGGCCAGTCCTGCTCGCCGCGGGGGAGCCCGGCCGTGGCGGTGTACCAGGACACGCCGGGGCCGAGCTGCCATCCCGCGGCGGGGAGCGCCCGGGGGTCGCCGAGCCACAGGACACGGAAGTGCCCGGCGCCCGAAGGCACGGTCCAGTCGAGCGTCTGGTCGACGCCCGAGCCCGGCAGGTCGGCATGGCCGCCGATCGCCGTGCCGAGCGCGGGCACGATCCCGACCACCAGGCAGGCCGCCGCCAGCCCGCCGGCCGCCTGACGCCAGCCGAGCGAGACGCGGGCGATGACGTCGTGCTCGAAGGCGGCGACGCCGAGCCCGCAGGCAGCGGCGAGCGCCACGGCCGCCGGGGAGGCGAGGACGGCCGACAGCCCCCCGCCCGACCCGAGCCAACCCTCGGCTCCCGCCCAGGCGAGGGCCACTGCCGCCACGGCCGACAACCACCAGGCGCTTGCCCAGACCAGGCGTCGCCCCCGCCCGACGACGAGGGCGTAGCCGGCGGCCAGCACGAGACCCCAGGTCCCCCACCAGGCGCCGACCGGGCCGAGGTGACCGCGCAGCAGCGAGGCCGGGTCGGGGGCGACGGAGGGGACGACGCCCGAGAAGGCGCTCCAGCGCGCCCCGTGCTCGAGCCAGGTGAGCGACCACGGCAGGCAGCAGACGAAGGCCACCGCCGCCGCTGCGAGCGTGACGCCGGTGACCCGGAGGGCGGCGCGGCCCTCCCCGTTGAGGACGCAGGCGACGGCCACGGCCACGAGGACGGCGCCGGACGCGAGCAGCCCGGCCGGCACGAGCGCGGCGAGGAAGGCGAGCAGCAGGCCGAAGGGAGCTGCCTCGGCGACGAGCCGGCGGGGCGCCGTGGACTCCCGCGCAGGCAGCGTGGCGAAGGGTGCGAGCCCGGTCGCCCGGGCGATCCTGCCGAAGACGAAGGGAAGGGCCCCGAGGCAGACCGCCGCGCCGACGTCCGCCGTCGCCAGCGCGTTCCAGGCGAGCGGGAGCCCGACGTAGGCCACGGCCGCCACGAGGCGGCCCCGCGTCGACAGGAACGGCTTGCCGAGACGGGACACCCCGAAGGCCCCCACCGCCAGCGAGCCGAGCTCGATGAGCTTCACCGCAAGCGCCGTCGAGTTGGCGAGCACGAGGCCCACCAGCCCGACGATGCCGTAGGCGGCGGGAGCCGGCTGGACACCGTGGCCGACCTGGATGCCACCGAAGAACTGGCCGAGCATCGTCGTGGCCTTCGGGAGCGCGATGAGCTGGCCGACGACGGGGAGGCGGCCGAAGAGCAGGTCGCGGATGCCGGCGACCCCGACGACGACGAGACCGACGGCCAGGGTGAGCTGGGCCGTCGGCACCTCGCCGCGCTGGATCCGCTTCCACCACGACTCGAGGCGCTCGAGCTCGGCGGCCGAGAGCTCCTCGCCGGGTGCGTGCGGGCGCAGGAAGCGGCGCACCCGGCTGCGGCCGACCATGCGCCGGACGAGCAACCGGTCGGGGACCTGCCGGATCTCTCTCAGCCGGCGGCGCTCGGCGGAGAGGCTGGCCCGCTCGGAGAGGTTCCACTTCCAGGCCCGGCCCACCCTGCGGGCGCGGGCCCGGTCCCCGGTGAGGACCGAGACGACCATCTCCGCCAGCGAGAGGACCACGAGCTCCACGAGCACGGCGAGGCGCCGCCAACCCCCGTAGTTCTTGAGGACGGCCCGGAGCTCGTGGCGGCGCTGGAGCAGGGCGATGTCGCCTCCGCGCTCTCCCCGGGCGCCCGTCTGCCAGTGGCGGACCCGGGCACGCGGCGCCACCACGACCCGGGCCCCGGCGATCTGGGCGCGCCAGCAGAAGTCGACCTCCTCGCCGAGCAGCGAGATGGCGGTGTCGTAGCCGCCGAGGGCCTCGAACAGGTCGGCGCGCACGAGGGCGCACCCGCCCGGCACGGCGAAGACCTCCCGGGACTCGTCGTGCTGGGACTGGTCGAGCTCGCCGGGCTGGATGCGGGGGGCCGGCGTGCCGAGGCGGTGCATGGAGAGGCCGACCTGCTCGAGCAGCTCGGGCGCCTCGGCCCGGACGTACTTCGGCCCGACGACGGCGGCGTTCGAGCGGAACGACTCCTCGACGAGGAGGCGGGCGACGTCGTGGTCGAGCACGGCGTCGTCGTGGCAGAAGAGGTAGAAGCTCGCCCCCTCCACGCCCTCGAGCACCTCGTCGGCGGCGGCGGAGTAGCCCCCTTGCCGGCTCCGGCGGCGGACGATGGCCCCGGGCTCGACGGCGGCGACCCGGGCGGTGATGTCGGTCGTGCTGGCGTCGTCGACCACGAGTACGGCCAGGTTCGGGTAGTCCTGGGCGCGAAGCGACTCGAGACACGGCTCGAACCACACTCCCGGGTTCGAGGTGACGACGACCGCGACGACCGGTGGTGCGAACTCCTCCGGCATCGAGGCGCCAGGCTAGTTCGCCCGGAGTGCTTGCAGGTGTTAGCACTTTGTGTTACACTAGATAGCAGTTGCGAACCAGCAGGACGACCAGCAAAGGAGTCTTCGATGGCTGACCTTCGCCATGACCTCACTCGCACCGCCCAGGACTTCGGACGGGTCGCCCAGGACGCCGCCTACGTCGCGGTCGGCCTCGGCGTCGTCGGGCTGCAGCGAGCCCAGGTGGCCCGGCGCGAGCTCGCCGCCCGGCTCGAGCGCCAGCGCACGGCGGCGGACGGCGGCCTCTCCTCGGCCCGCGAGCAGGTCGCCCGGGCCTGGACGGACGTCGACAAGGCGCTCGGCCAGTTCTTCGAGGCGGCCGACGCCGCTCTCGACCCGCTTGCCGACCGGCTCCCGCCCCAGGTGCAGGAGGCCGTCACGAAGGCACGGGAATCCCGGGACCATCTCCGGGGTTATCTGAAGGGTCAGCTCGCGGCCTGAGGGTCCCGAGCCCCGAGTGGCCCCGGCTCCCCGTCTCGCCAACCCCCCTCGGCGACGGCAGGGTCGAGCCGGGACCTGAAAAGGCCCGCCTCCTCTATCCCCCCTCGGAGGAGGCGGGCCTTTTCGCGCCGGTGCCGGGACCGGCCTTCGATCTCCAGTGCTCCATGACGTCGGCCAGGGTCTCTCCGAGCTCGATGAGAGGGGTCCACCCCGTCGCCGCCACGAGCTTGCTGGCGTCCCCGGCGAGGACGGGCACGTCGACCGGGCGGACGAGGTCGGGGTCCTCCACGAGCGTCACCTCGGCGGTGGCGAGGGCGACGAGCCGCTCGGCGACCTCGGCGATGGGATGGACCCGCCCGGAGGCCACGTTGTAGGCCTCGCCCGGCACACCGCGCTCGGCGAGCAGCCGGTAGGCCCTCACGACGTCCCGCACGTCGGTGAAGTCCCGCCTCGCCTCGAGGTTGCCGACGGCGACCTCCCCCCCGCCGGCCGCCTCGGCCGCCACGATCCGCCGGGCGAGCGCCGAGACGACGAAGTCGGGAGCCTGGCCGGGCCCGACGTGGTTGAAGGGCCGGACCCTCACGACCGGCACGCTCCTGCCGAGGTAGGCCTGCAGCGCGAGGTACTCGGCCGCCACCTTGCTGGCGGCGTACGGGCTGACGGGGCGGAGCGGCGCCTCTTCGGACACCGGCGCCCCGCCGGCCGAGCCGTAGACCTCCGACGAGCTGACGACGAGGACGCGGGGAGGCAGCCGGCAGGCGGCCGCCGCCTCGAGGACGCTCAGGGTCCCGAGGGCGTTGACCGTGAAGGTCGACACGGGGTCGTCCCACGAGCGGCCGACGTGGGCGAGGCCGGCGAGGTGGTACACGACCTCCGGCGAGACGGAGGTGAGCGACTCCCTGACGGCGGTGGCGTCGGTCACCTCGACCTCGGCGTCGACGGCGACGACGGTGTCGCCGCGTTCGCGCAGGTGGGCGGTGAGCCACCCGCCGACGAAGCCGGCGCTTCCCGTCACGTAGGCGAGCATCGGTTCACCCTAGTGAACCTCGAAGGGCCTGCTCACGTCCCCGAGCGCCGCCGGGCCCGGGTCCTCGCGAGCTCGTAGGCCTCGAGGTGCACCGCTGCGGTCCGCTCCCAGGTGAAGCGGGCGGCGCGGCCGGTCCCCTCCTCGACCCGCCGCGCCAGCTGCTCGGCGGGCGCCTCGAGCACGGTGTCGAGCGCCCGGGCGAGCGACCCCGGATCGCCCGGCGGGACGAGCCAGGCGGCCTCCCCGGCGAACTCGGCCATGGCCGTGCCCTCGGTCGTGATGAGCGGCGCCCCGACCGCCATCGCCTCGAGGGCCGGCAGGCCGAAGCCCTCCTCGTAGCTCGGGTAGGCGACCACGCGGGCCGCCCGCATCAGGGCGACCACCGTCTCGTCGGGCACCCAGCCGAGCCGGTGGATCCGTCCGGCCGCCTGCGAGGTGGCCACCGCCGCCTCGACCTCGTCGGCTGCCCAGCCCGGCAGCCCGGCGAGGACGAGCCGGGCGAGCGGGCGGCGGGCGGCGACCGTCTCGAAGGCCCGCACGAGGTCGACGACGCCCTTTCGCGGCTCGAGGGTCCCGATGTGCACGACGAGCTCGCCCTCGGCCGGGAGCCCCTCGGGGAGCAGGGCGCGGTCGACCGGTCCCGGCCGGAAGCGTTCGTGGTCCACGCCGTGCTCGGCCACCACGATGTCGCCGGCGACCTCCACGAGATCGGCGAGTCGGGCGGCGGTGGTCCCGCTCACGCAGACCATGACGTCGGCCTCCCGGGCGGAGCGGCGGATGGCCGACTGGAAGAACCGCACCTTGGCGGTCTCGTGCCACTCGGGGTGGTCGAGGAAGGTGAGGTCGTGCACCGTCACCACCCGTCCCGAGGGCAGCCCGGCCGGGAGGGTGTAGTGCGGACCGTGGTAGACCTCGAGCGTCTCGGGCGGTTCGCGGCGCAGCCTGCGGCCGAGCCAGACGCGCTCGTAGGCGAGGCGGGCCGGGCGGGAGGCCGGCACCGTCGCGATGAGGCGGAGGTCGGGGCGGAGGCTCTGCCAGCGCTCGGTGTCGTCCCACCGGGTGACGAGGGTGAGGCCGACCTCGTCCCGGCGCGAGAGGGCGCCGGCGAGCTCGGCGATGTAGCGGCCGGCACCGGCCGGCGAGGGGGGGACGGCGCTCACGTCGAGGACGAGGCCGAGCCGGGAGGCGGGCGGACGGCTCATCCGGCGAGCTCCGCCCACAGCCCGACGTGCGCGGCGGCGCAGTCGGACCAGGACAGCTCGGCCGCACGGCTCCGGCCGTGGCGTCGCAGCTGCTCGCGCGCCTCGCCGTCGAGCGAGGCGGTGACGAGGGCCTCGGCGATGGCGGCGGGCTCGAGCGGGTCGGCCTCGAGGGCGGCGCCCTTCGGGCTCGGCAGGCCTGCCGTCGCCACGACCGGGGCGCCGGCCGCCATCGCCTCGACGGCCGGCAGCCCGAACCCTTCGACGAGCGGGACGTAGGCGACGCAGCGGGCGCGGCCGTAGAGCGCCGTCAGCACGCCGCCCTCGAGCCGCCCGACCGGGACGACCCCCGGACGGGCGAGCACCGGCGAGGAGGCGGTCCCGCCCCACCCGGGCGGGCCGACGACGAGCAGCGGCCACGGCTCGGGGAGCCGGCGGCGGGCGAGCTCGTAGGCCTCGACGAGACGTGCCAGGTTCTTGCGGGGCTCGAGCGTGCCGACCGTCAGCAGGAAGCCGTCGCCGGGTCCGAGCGACAGCCCGGCGAGGAGGGCGTCGGCTCCGGCCTCGTCCGGCGGCTCGAGATGGTCGACGCCCTCCTCGATGACCCGGACGCGGCGCTCCTCGATGCCGAGCCCGGCCCCGAGCAGGTCCTCGGCGGTCGCCTCCGAAGGGACGACGAACCCGGTGGCAGCCGAGGCCACACGCCGGAGCACCCGCTCGTGCCAGGCCCGCCCCCGTGGCGGGTAGGCCTCGGGGAAGCGACGCCAGGCGAGGTCGTGGACCATGACGGCGCTCCGGCGCCCCGAGCGGGGCGGGAAGGCGAACGAGGTGGCGTGCAGCACGGCGCCGGTGCGGCGGCCGTCGAGGAAGCCGACCGGCACCCGTCGGTCCCACAGGCGGGTCATGAGGGGCCCGGGGAGCCTCGACGAGCGCACCGGCAGGCCGAAGCGGTCGAGCGGGTCGTCGGCGCCGTGGGGGGGGCGGCTGGCGAAGAGGCACACCTCGGGCCGTGCCGTCGGCTCGAGGGCGCTCAGTCCGGCGACGAGGCCGCGGCAGTAGGTGCCGATGCCGCCGGGCACCTCGCGCCGGAGCTGCTCGACGATGATCTCCACCCGAAGACGGCCGCCACTCACGAGCCCCGCCGACCGAGCGCCGCCCGGTAGAGCGCCACCATCTCCTCCGCCGTCCTGTCCCATGAGAAGGAGCCGGCCCGCTGGCGGCCGGCGGCCACGAGGCGCTGGCGGAGGACCTCGTCGTGCAGCGCCGATCGGATCGCCCCGGCGAGCGAGGCCGGGTCGCCCGGGTCGACGAGGAGGGCGGCCTCGCCCACCACCTCGGGCACGCCGCCGGCCCGGGTGGCGACGACGGGGACCCCGGCCGCCATCGCCTCGAGGGGCGGGAAGCCGAAGCCCTCGTACAGCGAGGGGTAGGCGAGCACCGAGGCGTTCCAGAGCAGGGCGCTGCGCTCCTGCTCGTTCACGTAGCCGAGCCGCACGACCTTGTCCTCGAGGCGGCGCCTCGAGACGGCGTCGGTGAGGGCCCCGGTCGCCCAGCCCTCGGCCCCGGCCACGACGAGGCGGAGCTCCGGCTCGGCGGCGCTCAGTTCGAAGAAGGCCTCGACGAGGGTCGGGTAGTCCTTGCGCGGCTCGACGGTGCCGAGGGCGAGCACGTAGGGCGGCTCGACGGGAGGAGTGGTCGTCGGCTCCTCGACCGGCGGCACCCCCCAGGCGACGACGGCCACCCGGTCGGGTGGCACCCCGAGGAGGTCGACGACCTCGTCGCGCACGAAGGCCGAGGGGACGTGGACGAGGGCGCCGTCGTCGACCGCCCGCCGGACGAGCGCCGGGTAGCGCAGCGTCGCCCTCGTGCACAGCTCCGGGTAGCGGGCGGACGTCAGGTCGTGGACGGTGACCACCGTCGCCGCCCGCCG